>DATELT010000159.1:0-8647 GCA_035276245.1 Chthoniobacterales bacterium | reverse complement strand
TGGTTCAGGATTATCAGATCGCGAGCTACGTCGAAGACGTCCGCTGATTATCAGCATCCCAGCGCTCGCCACCTACACTAAAATTACGCGCGACGGTCTTCGCTATCGCCTGTCGGCGCCAGCGAAGACTGGAGCCTAGGGGATTCGAACCCCTGACCTCCTCAATGCCATTGAGGCGCTCTACCAACTGAGCTAAGACCCCGCGGAAGAACTGGTGATTGTCGATTGGCCAATGCCGATTTGCAAGCTGCTCTACCGGCACAGGGAAACCTGTCGAATTGTCCTTACTAGCCTCTTTTCCCGAACTCGGCCTGTCGGGCGGTCATTAACTTCTGGCGCGCTGCTTGCAGTCGTCGCAGCATGACCGCGCTCATTCGCTTGAAGAGCTCGAAGCCGAGGGAATGATCTTTCTCGCAGTATTCCCGTAAAATTGTGCCGTAAAAGAAAATCGCCTCGGTTTCTTGCAGCGCCCGCGCAGTAAAGTGCCAGGCATAGGGCGGAAAAAGCCACGACCAACCCAGCAGATCTCCATCGTGTATCTCATCAATCGTAACCGGTTCGCCCAGAGTTGACGATTCGAGCCGAACTTTGCCCCGTACAATGAGGTAAAAGCGATTGGCGGCTTCGCCTTCGCGAAAGATGATTCCGTCGGTATGGAAATGGGAATGCATCGCGCAGTCGGCCAGCGATCGGACGTGCTGCTGGTTCATGCCCAGGAGAAACGGATGCGCTGCGACCTCCTTTTCGAATTTCTCGCGATTATCACTTTGCTGGCCAGCCATGGTTTCTCCTAGCTTGTTCGGATTTTAGGCTTCAGCCATTTTGCGAACCCGGCTCGACACTCGGCCGACAGCTTCGACGCTCTCGAAAATGGAACCCGCAGGGCTAAGAATCGTCATGCTACTGGGAACCAAGGCACCTGAATCTCTTCTGGCTCTTGCTTCGCAACGGCTTTTGGCGTCGATGGTATGGAACGACGCCGTGAATATGGCGAACATGACGATGACGAGTGCGAGAATGATTTCCATATCGATCATTCGGCTGCGGTTTTTACCGCGAGTTCTGGAGGAACAAAATCGACCGGTGGCTTAATCAAGCGCGTCGAGCCTGTAACGCGAAAACTTCGCCATCGTTCCAGAGGCATTGAGGCCACGCACATGAGCGCGAGCTGGCTGATGATGAAACCAACAAGCCAGGGAAAAGCTTTCTGCATGAACCCGTAGGAATGCAGGCCAACACCGAGCATGTTGACGCCGAACCATGAAAAACTCGTCACCACGTTGCCGAAGATCGCCATGATCATCAGACCCCGCTGGCGAATAAAGCCGCCCCAGCGCGCATGCAAAATTATTGCGCACCAAAGCACAATCAGGACCGCACCGTTTTCCTTCGGGTCCCAACCCCAAAAGCGTCCCCACGATTGATCGGCCCAGATTCCCCCGAGAACGGTGCCGACAAAACTGAACAGGGTCGCGAAACAAACGACGCCGTAAGTCATGCGGGCGAGCGAATCGGCGGTGTCCTTTTTTAGCGAACGCGTGAAGACGCCGCGAATGATGTAAATGATGGCGAGCATACCAGCGAGGAACATCGCGGAATAGCCGGTCGTGATCGCGACCACGTGAGTGGCGAGCCAGATGTTGGTGTCGAGCACGGCCTGTAACATCTCGAGAGTGTCACCGTTGCCGGCGAGATGATGCGCGATGATCAGAGTGATGAAACCGATCGCACCGGCGCAGGCCGCGCCAATGCCGTCGCGAAAGATGCGTTCGAGTATCAGCGCCACGATCACCGCTCCCCAGCCGATGAAGATGGCGGAGGAATAAAGATTAGTGACGGGCGGGCGTTCCTGGAGATACATCCGCGAGACCAGTCCAAAAGTGTGGAGGGCGATTGCGAGGAGCAGGAGATAAAACGCAGCGTGATTCAGTGGTCGCTGCCACGCCAGCCAGGAAATGCAAGCCAACAGAAACGCGAGCACATACAGGGTCATGCTGTGGGTGAAGGGATCGACCGCGTTAAAGAAAGACTCGTAGCGCGCACGTTTCACTCCTGTCGGTTGCAGTTGCGCGATGCTGTCGGTCAAACGATCGACCGTTTGATCAAACGCCGAGTCATCGCCGGTTCGATAGGCGTCTCCTAACGAGGCGTATAATTTTACGATCGGATCGATTCTGCCCGTGGCGACCGATTGCATGATCGCCTGGCCAACCGAGCGCCAGTCGCCGGATCCGAATGGTGGCGGCACCGCCAGCAGATACGCCATGTCCGCCAATCGCTCGTAGCCCTGCATGACTTCGGCTATTCGATCGAGCTGCGCTTGGTCAAAGCTCGCTCCCGTTTCGCGTGCGCGCGCAGCCCTGGCAGCTTCCGGAACGGCCTGCTCGAACGCCTGCAACTCAGCCGCGAAATCTTCAGCGCCTTCCGGCTGCACACTGTTCTTCAACCGCTGATAGAGAACTAGTGCGTTTCGCAGATTCAGGATCGCGCTTTGATATGCTGAACGTTCGACGGCCTGCAGTTTTTCAGCCTGTTCGCCTTGCTCGTCGATTTGTTTCAGGAAGGGTGTCAGCTGCGTGAAACTGAAATATTTCCGGTCACTTTGTTGCCAGCCAAACAAGCCGAGGACGTCTGCGTTCTGAATGACGAATGCTGGATACTGATCTGCGACTGGCGCGTTAAATAGGGTATCGGCCAGCCATTTGATTGCGCTGATTTGCCGGCCGTCGTCGAGGCGGAGTGTTTCCTTAGTTCGAATGATCAGGAGTGAGTTTCGGGCAACGGTATCGAGAGGCTTAATTCGGCCACCTACCAGCACCGGAATTTTGCCGAAGCCGGCAAGATCCAGCCCCACGTGCGATTTCCTTGCCGGAATGAAACTGGCGCCGATCCAGAACGCCGCCAGAATGAAAACGATGGCGGAGAAAAAGCGTCTCATGCCAGGGCTCTCCTTCGTCGGGCGAAGCCGACGAGATGATAACCGAATTGCACGAGCAGTCCGGCAGCGACGATGACGCAAGCCACGTAAGGAGCGAGAAAACTCGGATTATGCACAACTTGCAGGATCGTGGCGGAATCGTCTTTCTGAAAACCAGCCTGGTAATAGGTCTCGCCGCGATATCGCAACGGATGATTCATGTATATAAGGACATCGCGATTGAGCGATCGTTCCGGATCAATCAGCGCGATCTGGCTGGCGAAGTTCTTCGGAATTTCAGTGCCGGCATATTTCTCGTGGGTGAATTTCTGCAGGGTCACGCTGTAGGGTTTGTAGTAACGCGCCGGCCGCATCGTCAACTGCCACGTTTTTCCCATCCAGGAAAATCCTTGCGGTGCGCCGAGTTCATCCGAGACCAGCCATGTTCCTAACGATTCCTGTACAGCGTGGCCGGCGCGATCGGTAGGAATAATTTCGATCGCGGCCGTCACGACATTCTGGTCATCCGGAGCCGTTGCCCGCGGCATTGGTTGTACCGTTACTTGTGCGCCCGGACCGCGGTTGGCGAGCGGCTGGGCGTTTGTGTCTCCTTCGCTGATTGCCTGCAGCCGCGAGTTCTGGAAAAAATTCCTGATTACAATCTGAAAGGGCAGACTGGGATGACGGATGATGTGATCACGTCGCAAAACTGATTCCGGAATGGCAGTGACTTGATCGAAATCGGGATTGGTGGTGTCAATAACGGCAAGCTCGTCGTGTCCTGTGTCTTCGGAATAATTTTTGGTCTCGCCGTTGGCAAGCCGCATGTGACTTTCGACTGCAAACAGATCGGTGAAGAGGCCGCCGGCCAGCATGATGATGAGACCGGCATGGGTCAGATGGATGCCGAGTTTGCGCCAGGCCCAGCGGAAACGTTTCGCATGCGCCGCGATCAGATTAATCAGCAGCACCGCCCCGATGAGGTGGCCACCGGGGAAAATGGGAAATTTCCAGCCTCGACTTTCCGGTGGCCACCACACGAAAAAGCTTTGGAAATAGCGTTGCTGCGCTTCGTGGATGCCAAGATGCACTTGCGCCAGGGTTCCGGCGAAAATAAGTGCCATTCCCGCAGCCAGACAAAGGATGGTCAGCTTTAGCGACGTAATTAATTCGATAAACTTTCGCGGCATTTGAGGGACTTTAAAATCGAACAGATTGAACAAATTTCACGAAATTCGGTTTCTCTTTTGCAACATCATCGTTTGGGCCGGTTAGTTTGAAAAACCAGGCGCGATCGTTTTTTCGTGTCCAAGCGACAACGGTGCGGGCGTTGGCGCCGGCGATATCGATGGTGGAAAACGTTGCCTCGTATGCTTGCAACGGAACGATATTGCTCGCGTTTGCGTCAGCTGGCGGAAGGCCGAGTTGTTGCCGCCAGCGATTAATGTTGCCGAGATCGTCGCCGCCGTCGCCGGGGAAAGTGACGACCGAGATGTCAACGTTGTCGCTGGAGGTGGCGAAACTGGCGTAGCGCATGGCAGACGCGGGCCCAGGTGACCAATGCGGGGGAACGTCCCATTTGATTTGTGGCTTGTTTGAGGTTGGCGCAGCCAATTGCGGCATCGCGGTTGACTCGGTGCCGGCACCGGCGCGCAGCGCAGCGACCCATTTCAGAAACTTTTCCTTTTCGGTGCCGACTAGTGCAGCGTTGCCGCGCATTTTGAAAAAAGATGTGCCTTCGTCCGATGCGATCGCTCCAATAATCCGGCCGTCTTTGCTGGCGTCGCCGTCTTCCGGTTTTCCGTTAAGATCGACAACTTCCACATCGCCGCGCGCGGTGGGAAGTTTTTGAATCATCTCTGTTAGTTTTTCCGGCGTTACCGGCGGCTGACCGAGCTGACCGAGCCAGCGATTCACGTTGTCGAGCACATTGCCGGCGGCAGGGCCAAGCTTCACCAATGAGATATCAGCAACCGCGCCGTTCTCGCCTTTAACCAGAAAACTAGCCTGGCGCATCTCCGAAAGCGGCCGCGGCTCCCAGTTCGCCGGCACCGGAACATTGCCCGCCGGAGTCGGTACCCGTTCGAGTGTGGATTTCACGGGAGCGTTGGTCGAGGCGACCGCGTCTTTTTCGACTGGCTCGGGTTCGCCCGAGGGTTTCACCAGCCGATAGACCTTGATTTCGTCCTCGCTTCGATTGCAGCCGCATAGAAATATCAGCGCTGCGATGAGGGCGAGCACGCCATGTCTTGATTCTCGAATACCGTGCCTAAGGGTCCGTAAGATTGTGCGCCTCGTCATGGTTGTGCTCCTGTGATGAGATCCCAACAACTATACTTCAACAACGGGAGCACGTGCTTTGCAATCGGGCGCTCATACGGCTCGCTCCTGGCCTGAGCAATATCTGCAAAGAAAAAGCAAAGCCGAAAGTTTCGTTAGCCCGATGAAAAAGATCAACACCAGGACAATGCGGCGGAAATCTGTTCCAATCTATTCAACCCAATCTTTCCCACGTACGAGCCTGCGGAAGCGAGTAGCAACAGCCCTGGGACGGACCAATAAAACGCTGGAGACAGAAAGTTGCTTGCAAGTAAATAATCATCGGGACCTGCATTACCGCGACCGAGGCTCACGCCATGCGCATCCGGGTGGGCATTGATTACAATGTGCGGCCAAACCGACGCCCAAACTTTGGTCTTAATTTTTACTCCGACGCCGTGATGAGGCGGGGAAGTTGAACCGATCAGGTCCTTCGGCGTCACCAGCCCAATTTTCATCGCGCACAGGTGTTTCCGTAAATCCGGGCGAGAATCGGAATCGGGACGCGCAGAAAATACAGCAACGCGATCACGCCGTAAGTGAGCGTTAAACGCCACGGCCCAATCTCTTCGTAACGTCGCGGGCTACTGATCAAACGGGATGAGATAATTGCGATGCGACCGCGTTGTCGAAGTTTGCGGAAAAATTCCGCATCTTCCATTAGAGGCAGTTCGGGAAATCCGCCGATCTCTCGAAAGACAGCACGGCGGCAAAAGAACCCGTGATCGCCAAAGCGCATCCGCAAGAGTAGGCCCGCGTAATGCGCGAATGAATCGGTCAATCGATAGACAAAGCGCCTGCTTGGAAGGCGGATTCGAAAGAAACCTCCGGCGACTTCGGGATTACGAAGAACGTCGTGGATTTTTTGAATGCAATCAGCTGGCACTTCCGCGTCGGCATGCAGGAACCAGAAAATGTCACCCGACGCCGCGGTGGCACCAGTGTTCATTTGGAGCGCTCGCCCGCGAGGCGAGCGTAAACATTGATCGCAACGATTTCGCGCAAGCTCAAACGTGCCATCGCTGCTGCCACCATCGACGACGATGACCTCCACAGGGCCAGCTCGTTCTCGTAGGGACTTGAGAAATTGATCGATCGTCGAGGCTTCGTTGAGCGTGGGAATGATGATGGAGATAACCATCGTCACCGCGAGGGTAAGGCGAGGAATCCCGGGGTGCCACCATTAAGCTTCGGGAACGAGAACCGTTCAGAGCGTTGCACATTTTTGTCTTCGTTAGATCATAAAGCGGTGAATCATTTTTCCGAAACACTGGTCGCACACTCGTTATCTTTGCGTCACACCAAGACCGAAGTCTTGCAGGTGAACGTGGGAAAACTCTGCAATCTCACTTGCGTGCATTGCCACGTGAATGCCGGGCCGAAGCGGAAGGAAATCATGACACGCCAAACCATCGAGCGCATCATCGATTGGCTCGCGCACACCGAAATCCCCACCCTCGATCTTACCGGTGGCGCGCCGGAAATGATTCCCGATTTCCGCTATTTCATCGAGCGAGTGAAAGCGATGCGCCAACGCCGTCATGTCATCGACCGTTGCAACCTTACCATCCTGCTCGAGCCCGGTTACAGAGATCTCCCCCAATTTCTTGCCGATCACGAAGTGGAGATCATTGCGTCCCTGCCGTGTTACACTCTGAACAACGTAGACGCGCAGCGCGGCGAAGGAGTCTTCGACGGTAGCATTAAAGCACTTCAGGTATTAAACTCGTTAGGTTACGGCACACAGCTTCCTCTTCATCTCGTTTACAATCCAGTCGGTGCGTTTCTGCCTCGTCCGCAGCTGGAGCTGGAAGCCGATTACAAACGCGAGTTAAAGAAACATTTCGGCATAATTTTCAACAATCTCTATACCATCACCAACCTGCCCATCGCACGGTTCGCTTCCTATCTTCGTCACAACAACAAGCTTGAAGAATACATGCAGCTGCTCCTCGACAATTTTAATCCCGCGACAGTTTCCGGCTTGATGTGCCGCAACACCATAAGTGTGAGCTGGAGTGGCGAAGTCTTCGACTGCGATTTTAATCAGATGCTGAAGATGAACTGGCGCGATGGAAACGGCGTGCTTCATCTCTGGGACATCGATCCTGCGATAGTGCAGAATCGCGAAATCCTCACCGGCAGCCATTGCTTTGGTTGCACCGCCGGCGCCGGCTCTAGCTGCGGCGGCGCGCTCGTGTAAGTGGCGAAACGATTGGGTTTTCCGCAGATTTCGCGGAATTAAGTGCAAGCAGGAGAAGATGCTAGAAAGAATAAAGGAAGAAATCTGCGAGATCCGCGGATTTAATCTTTAGCTCATCGTGATGTGTTCCCATTCCTGCCACCGCTCCATGCCGGCGAACATCGGAACTGAATCGGAAACCTTTAGGTCGCGGAGTAAGCGGAAGTAATTGCCGAAGATTTCGGCCGCTTGTGTTTTGTTGATCGGATAGGGCGGCGGCTCGGGGTCGGCTCCGTAAAAAAAGATGCCGACAAGTTTTCCATCCGGTCGCAGTAATTCGGCGACGCGTTTGGCATAGCGCGCCCATCTCCGTGGATGCATCGCGCACAGAAAAGTGCGTTCGTAGACAAGATCAAAGTGCCTTCGGAAATCCGATTTGAAAAAATCTGCGCGTATGATTCCGCCGTCAAAGTTCGCGAGTACTTTCTTCGTTTCAGCAAGGGCAACCGTTGAAAAGTCAATGGCGGTAACTTCGAATCCGGCATCAGCAAAAGCTTTGATCACGCCGTGGTCGGTTCCGCAGCCAGGAATGAGAACTCGTCCTCGTGTGCGTGTTCTCTTGAGAAAAGAGCTGAGAGTAGCGGGAATTTTATGCAGGACCCATGGCGTTTCCCCCGTGCTGTAACGGTGGTTCCAGAAGGCTGGCACAGCGCTGTCGGTAGATTTCTTCATCGTTTTGCCGGCGTTCATCTATACCCGTCCGGTAAGCGGCAGGGAACGGCTGTCTCTAAATGCCAGTCCGACTCGTACTGGGGATCGCGAAGAACGGTTCCGCAACAGAATCGCTCGAACCCGCAGGCCCAGGACTTGGGATAACAGAAATGTGCGCGAACCCGACAATAAATCTTTTCACTATCGTCTCCCCTGATTATGCGCGAAAATAGCAGTCATGAAGACGTACGCGAAAATTCTGTTTTCGATTCTGGCGGCAGCGATTTGCACAAGCGCGTTTGCGGCCGAGCCCACGCCGCAAAGCTGCAAGAAGAGCGGCAAGAACTGCCCGATGAACGACAACAAGGCCTGCAACTGCGGGAAGAAATGTAGCTGCTGAGAATGTTGCGGTGGGTAGCAGCCGTGTCCCCTGCGCAGAGAACGAGGGGAAGCCCAATTGTTGAGCCAGTATCGATCCCTAAAGTCGCGCCATCGTTTTACATGGTACGACAACGTTG
>DATELT010000158.1:0-8141 GCA_035276245.1 Chthoniobacterales bacterium | reverse complement strand
CACGATTCTGGGATTGCTGCTTGGTTTTGCTGCGGTGATCGGTGATCTAGCCGAATCGATCATCAAGCGAAGCACTGGAGTGAAGGATTCGGGACGACTGTTGCCGGGAATTGGGGGCGCGCTGGACCTGGTGGATAGTTTGCTTTTCACTGCGCCGCTGCTGTTTTTTTATCTGCGATTGGTGGTGCAAGTGCGGGTACCGTGATTTGAGATGAGTGTCGGCGTGGCAGTTCTCGGAGGCACAAGCCCTCGCACAGCCGAGGGACACGCTTCCGTATGCCCCGGACGCGTGGAAGCGCATCCCTGCGGTCCCCAAGGATTCAACGCGTGAAAACTTTTTCATGAAGCGCAAACGCGTTGTCGTTCTCGGCGCCACCGGTTCTATCGGGGAAAGCGCGGCAAAAGTTGCACGCGACATTCCAGAGCGCGTTGAAATCGTTGGGATCGCGGCGAATTCTAAGGCACGCGAGCTGGCCACGCAGGCCAACGAATTGCGGCCAGCTGCAGTTTGCATCGTTGACGAGGCGAAACTCGATGAGTTGCGCACGAACTTGAATTACAAGCCGCAGATTTTTTGCGGCGAAACGGGGTTACGCGAAATCGCATCAAAAGTGGCAAGCGACATGGTGCTAATTGCAATTGTCGGCACCGGCGGATTGCGTCCGGCATTGGCGGCAATCGAAGCCGGAAAAGATCTCGCGGTGGCGAGCAAGGAAATTTTGGTAATGGCGGGCGAGATCGTGATGCGGGAAGCGCAGAAAAAAGGGGTGCATGTTTTGCCAGTCGACTCAGAGCACAACGCGATTTTTCAATGCTTGGAAGGAAGGGTTGCGCAGCAAAGCCAACGCCCAACGCTCAACGCCCAACGCCCAACATCCAATGCAGAAACTGCTCGTGCGGCTCAGACTTCCGTGTTCGAAGTGTCAGATGTTCGCCGAATCATTCTCACGGCATCAGGCGGTCCATTCCGCGAAACGCCCGCAGACCAGTTTTCGAGTATTACGGTCGAACAGGCGCTGAAGCATCCGACCTGGAACATGGGGCCGAAGATTACGATCGATTCCGCCACCTTATTTAATAAGGGGCTGGAGATGATCGAGGCACATTGGTTGTTTGGCGTCAAAATGGCGCAGGTCGAAGTCGTGATTCATCCGCAGAGCATTGTCCATTCGATGGTCGAATTCGCGGACGGCTCGGTGCTGGCACAGTTGTCCTATTCCAACATGTGTTTCCCGATTCAATACGCCGTCACCTGGCCAGACCGGGTACCGAACTCGCTGCCACCGCTCGATTTCGGGAAACTGGGCGAACTGAAATTTGCGCAACCGAGGTATGGGGACTTCCCGGCCCTTAGCCTGGCCCGGAGGGCAGGCGAAACGAGCGGCACGCTTCCGGCTGTTTTGAACGCGTCTAATGAAGTTGCGGTCTCATCTTTTCTCGAAAAGCGCATGAGGTTTCCCCAGATCTGGCAGACGGTTGAGCGGGTGATGAACGCTCATGAGTCCATTGCGCACCCCAGCCTCGATGAGATATTGCAGGCCGACCAATGGGCGCGCGCGGAGGCAGCGAGGCACGTTGAATCATTAAAGAGTTGAAGCGGGGCGTGCCGAATAAGTAACTAATATTATCTACCAGCAATGATTCTCCACATCGCGCGTGTCATCCTCATCAGCCTGGAGGTTCTCGCCCTTTTTAATCTGCTCATTGTCGTACACGAAATCGGTCACTTTCTGGCGGCACGCTGGCGCGGCCTTTACATCGAGAAATTTGGGATTTGGTTCGGCAAACCGCTCTGGAAAAAGACGATTAATGGTGTGCAGTACTCACTTGGTTCGCTCCCCTTCGGCGGCTTCGTGGCGCTCCCACAATTGGCGCCGATGGACATCATTGAAGGCAAGGCCGATATCGATCGCGCGCAATTGCCGAAGATTTCTGCGCTCGACAAAATCATCGTCGCCTTTGCCGGTCCGCTTTTTAGTTTTTTGCTGGCGGTGGTTTTTGCCGTCTTCATTTGGATTGTCGGCCGACCGGTCAGTGAATCGGAAGCAACCACGATTATTGGCTTCGTGGTCCCTGACTCGCCTGCTGCTCAGGCCGGACTAAAGACAGGTGACAAAATTATTTCCGTTGATGGACATCCGGTCACTCGTTTTGGCGGGATGAGCGAAGATTCGATCAGCTGGCGGATCGTTCGCAGCGAAGGCGAAACCATTCCGATCACCGTTCAGCGAGAAACGGACGGCGAGATGCGCCTGATCACTGTCGAAGCAAAACCCAAGATCCCAGCGACACGCGCGTGGATGCGCAAAGGCCTGCGCCAAATCGAAATATTTCCGGCTGAAACTCCATTGGTAGCGCGTGTGCAACCCGAAAGCCCGGCGGCCATGGCTGGATTGCGCGCAAACGATTTGATCGTCGGGATCAATGGAAAACGCCTTTATCACATTAGCGGGATTGATGATTTCCTGCGCGAGAACCCGACGACGCCGATTAACCTGAATGTGAAACGGAAAGGCGCAGACCTGACATTGCCCTTTGAGCCCGGTCCACTGGTGATTGGAGACGTTTCAAAAGATAGCCCGGCATTGCGAGCCGGCTTGCAGGAAAGGGACGTGGTGCGTGCGATCGATGGGATTCCGATGAAAAGCACCACGGCAGCCTCGGAATACATCAGACATCGCGGCGGCCAGCCCATACGGTTCTCCATCGCCAGAAACGGGAAGGACTTCGATCTGGAGGTCACTCCCGAAGTTCCGCAGGAGGAACAGTACCCGCGCATCGGCATTGCCTGGGATGACAACTACGGAATTGTGCTGGATACCTACGGGAAATTAACCCGCACCCACCCGACGCCGTTGGAACAAGTCCGCGCGGCTACTCTGGCGGTCGTCAATACTTTCGGCGCAATCGCGTCGCCCAAGTCCGACGTAAAACTCCAACACATGAGTGGTCCCGTGATGATGTTGCGCGTTTACTATTTGATGTTCGAAAACCGGGACGGCTGGTTAATGGCATTCTGGTTCAGCGTCGTTTTAAATGTGAATCTCGCGCTCTTGAATTTGATCCCGATGCCGGTCCTTGATGGCGGTCACATCACTCTTGCGATTATTGAGGCGTTGCGCCGTCGTCCCGTAAACGCGCGCGTGCTCGAAGTCGTGCAAACAGCCTGCGCTGTCCTTATCATCGGGTTCATGGTTTACATCGCCTTTTTCGACGTGCAGGATCTGTTTGGCCGCGCCGGACCCAAATTCGCGCCCAAGAACAACTCTAGTTCCACGCGTTAGAGCTTCGATGCAGCAGGGCTGAACCGTGCCTAAATTGCGGGTATGAACCCAGCAATGACGACGACGGCCTTTGAACTTGATGGTTACCGGATTGTGAAAAATTTTGGGGTCGTGCGCGGCATTATCGTGCGATCGCGCTCAATTTTCGGGACGATTGGCGCCGGCTTGCAGACTTTGGTCGGCGGCAACATTACGATCCTGACGGATTTGTGTGAGAAAACGCGCCAACACGCGCTCGAGATCTGCGTACAACATGCGCTGCAACTGGGCGCAAACGCCATCATCGGTTTGCGCTACGATGCAACTGAGATCATGCAAGGCGTCACCGAAGTGCTTTGTTACGGAACCGCCGTGCAGGTCGAACCCAAACAATGAACTACTGCGCTGATCCATTTTCTTATCAGCGACGAAGCTCACGTGAAGTGCGCGTCGGGAACGTTGGCGTCGGGGCCGACAACCCTATCCGGGTGCAGTCGATGATCACCTGCGACACCATGGATACGGAAGCGTCTATCGCGCAAACAATCGAACTGGCGGAGGCGGGATGTGAGATCGTGCGGATCACGGCGCCAACAGTGAAAGACGCGGTCAACCTGCAACATATTGTGCGCGGATTGCGCGAGCGCGGCTGCGACATCCCGATCGTGGCCGATATTCATTTCAAGCCGGAAGCCGCGATGGAAGCGGCGAAATGGGTCGACAAGGTCCGAATCAATCCCGGTAACTACGCCGATTCGAAGAAATTCAAGATCATCGAATATACCGACGAGCAATATGCAGCGGAATTAACGAGAATTCGACAACGCTTTACGCCACTGGTGGCGCTCTGCAAGGAACGCGGCATCGCCATGCGGATCGGGACCAACCACGGTTCCCTCTCCGATCGGATCATGAACCGCTACGGCGATACACCTCTCGGGATGGTGGAAAGCGCGCTCGAGTTCGCCCGTATCGCCCGCGATCTTGATTATCACGCCTTCATTTTCTCTATGAAGTCGAGCAATCCAAAAGTGATGATCGCAGCCTATCGGTTGCTGGTCGCGCGATTAAATGAAAAAGGGCCGGATTGGAATTATCCGATCCATCTCGGCGTGACCGAAGCCGGCGAGGGCGAAGATGCACGAATTAAGAGCGCAATCGGGATCGGTTCGCTACTTGCCGATGGGATTGGCGATACGATTCGTGTTTCATTGACTGAGGATAGCATTCACGAGATCCCGGTTGCGAAATCTCTGGTCGATTGTGCGTCGCAAATCGCCCAAACCGGGGATTCGCAATCCGCAGTCCGCAATGCGCAATCCACAATCTCATTCGATCCGTTTTCGTATCAGCGACGGTCGACGGATAAGCTGGAACGAGAGGGCGTACGGCTCGGCGGTGACGAGTTGGTGCGGGTTGTTATTCGCAAAGCGCAATACGAAAAGATTGCGCACAAGATCGACCGCTTGGGCGATTACAAGCCGGAGATCATTTTTGAAAATGCCAGACTGATTGAAGTCGATCCCCGCGATGATGAAGCCATTGCACGGTTGAACGATTCGGCGGAGGCGCAGCTTGTCACCGTCCAAGATGACGTCGATCTGCCACTGATCTCGGCGTTTCGTTTGCTGGCCACAAAATTGCAATCGCGACACCCGATCTTGCTGAAGGACTCCTTCCGCCGCACCGCGGCCGGAAATGACGAAGCTCTAAAATCCGAAATTCATTCGTCATTCCTGAATACGCTGCTCATCGCCTCCACCAACATTGGCTCGCTCCTTTGTGATGGAATCGGCGATGCCATCGTCGTGCAAGGCGAAGAAGCGCCGGGACAATCGTTGCGATTGAGCTACAACATTTTGCAGGCAGCGGGGTCGCGGATTTTCAAAACCGATTATGTCGCCTGCCCCAGTTGTGGCCGCACCTTGTTTAACCTGCAAACCACAACTGCGAAAATTAAAGCGGCAACAGTACATCTGAAGGGCGTCAAGATCGCGATCATGGGCTGCATTGTTAACGGGCCGGGTGAGATGGCCGACGCCGACTTTGGTTATGTGGGCGGCGCACCGGGCAAGGTGAATCTTTATGTCGGAAAGCAAGCGGTTAAATTCAATATCCCCGAAGCCGAAGCGGTCGAGCGACTAAAAGACTTGATCCGCGAGCACGGCAAGTGGGTGGAACCGGCCACGCAGCCTGCTTTGGCGGAAGCGAACGTCTAATAAACTAAACTGATCCCCTCAGCGCGCTCTGCAGCTCGTACGTCGTAATCTCGATCTTGTGACCATCCGGATCGCAAAAATAGATGGAGTGCGAAATCTCGTGATCCTGGAATTCGAATGGGATCGCGCCTTTCTTCAATTCATCCTGGGCACGCGAAAAGTTTTCGCGATCGGTCCGAAATGCGAAATGCAGCGTTCGCACCGCGGCGCGATCGACAGAAGTTGATCCGACCTCTTCGGATGCGGGAAACAACGCGATTGCGGCACCGCCGTTGCCAACAAAGACTGGAATTCCATTCCACTTGTCTTCATGGAGGCGTTTAAAGCCGAGCACCTCGACATACCATCGGGCCGAGCGCTCGACATCCCGGACCGACAAAGCGACATGATCGAGAGCTTCAATCTTAAACATTCTAAACAATCCTTATCCTAGGAAGAAGGTTTCATCTCTCAAATTAACCGTTCGCCTGTCGCCCCAAATCGCGAATAAAAGGCGTCTGCCGCTCGTCCAATCCCATAACAGGAATTACAGCTATGAAATTGAGAATTGGAATAATTCTAGCGGTGCTCGCAGCGATGATTCCGGCTGCCAACGCCGTGATCGTAAATATCGCAGTAGGTGACCAGCCTTATTATGTTCACGGCCCTGGCTACTGGGCCGGTCCCGCGTACTATGTGTGGGCTCCGGGACATTGGTCCTGGCATCATCACCACAAAGTCTGGGTGCACGGCCATTACGTGCGGCGCTAAAGAAAGCGCAGTTTGTTGACTTCGGCTACCGTTCGAATAACAGCAGGCATGCTGAGGTCCGAGCTTGCCACGGCGAATCATCGACCGGACTGGCATTAGATGGCTGTGCCAACCGATGGCTTGACGACAGATAACGGTACGCCATATTCCGCGCCTTAAAATCGCAGGGCAGCGCCTCACCGCCCGTGTCACTGTTGTTCGTCAATTGGCGCAAATTGCGCTCTTGAGGCGGTGGAAACCTGAATGGATAAGATTCGTAACATTGCCATCATTGCACACGTCGACCATGGCAAAACGACCTTGGTTGATCAGCTTTTGCGGCAATCGGGAACTTTTCGTGCCAATCAAAAGATCGAAGAGCGCGTAATGGATTCGATGGATCTGGAGCGCGAAAAAGGCATCACCATTCGCGCCAAGAATGCCGCCTTTCAGTGGAACGGCTATCGCATCAACATCGTTGACACTCCCGGTCATGCCGATTTCGGCGGCGAAGTCGAGCGCATCATGAGGATGGTCGACGGTGTCCTGCTGGTGGTGGATGCCCACGATGGACCGCAGGCGCAGACGCGTTTCGTTTTGCGAAAAGCACTCGAGAACAAGGCCAAACCGATCGTCGTCATTAACAAAATCGATCGCGAGAACGCGCGACCGCACAAGGTCCTGGACATGGTCTTTGACCTCTTTGTCGAACTGAAGGCAAGCGATGAGCAGTTGGATTTTCCGATCATTTACACGAGTGCGAAAGATGGTTTCGCCCTGCGTGAATTGCACGAGAACAACGAAGACATGACGCCGCTTTTCGAGGCGATCGTCAAACACGTGCCGGCGCCATCTACCTCCGGTGATCCGTTTTTCCAGTTGTTGGTCTCGAATCTCGACTACAGCGATTACCTTGGCCGGATCGCGCTCGGCCGAGTGGTAAGCGGGCGGGTGGCCGTGGATGATTCGATTGTTTGCATCCATCGTAATGGCGAGCGCGCACGCAGCACCGTGACGGCGCTGTTTACTTATGAGGGTTTGCAGCAGGTGCAGGTGAAACATGCAAGCGCCGGTGACATCGTGGGGCTCACAGGTTTCGAAGAAATCTTCATCGGAGAAACCTTAACCGATCGCGAAGAGCGCGCGCCGTTGCAGTTTGTCGATATTGATCCACCCACGATTCGAATGCGAATTTTGGTGAACGACTCGCCGTTTGCCGGCCGCGATGGAAAATTTGTCACTGCCCGGCACATCAGAGAGAGACTTGTCCGCGAGACCCGTACCAACGTCTCGTTAGAAGTGAGCGACACCGAAACCGCCGGCGCCTTCGAAATCAACGCCCGCGGTGAAATGCAGATCGCGATTCTGGTCGAGCAAATGCGGCGTGAAGGCTACGAACTGATGGTTTCGCGTCCCGAAGTCATTTTCCGTCGCGATGACAAAGGCAACCTGCTCGAGCCAATTGAAAATCTTTATGTTGAAGTGCCGAGTGAAAACGTCGGGGACGTCATGCAAGCGTTGGCCGGACGCAAAGGCGAAGTCACCGGCATGGATCATCACGCCAATCGCGTCTCGATCGATACGATCATACCAACGCGCGGTTTGATTGGATTTGAAACAGATTTGGTAAACCTGACGCGCGGTGAAGGTATGATGAGCCATCTTTTTCGCGAATACGCGCCGTTCAAGGGGGAAATCGCCGGACGGAATCGCGGGGTAATGGTTTCGATGGAAACGGGAACGAGCACGGCTTACGCGCTAAACAACATTCAGGCGCGGGGGAAATTGTTTGTTGGCCCGCAGGAAGAAATTTACGAGGGCATGATTATTGGTGAAAACGCACGGCCGGAAGATTTGCCGGTGAATCCATGCAAGGCGAAACATTTGACGAACATGCGCAGCCAGGGCGAAGGCAAGGGTATTCAGTTGG
>DATELT010000157.1:0-5759 GCA_035276245.1 Chthoniobacterales bacterium | reverse complement strand
GGGGCCAGTTGCGCTTCGATATCAGGCACGGAAATGAAACGTCCGATGCGAATGTTCATCCCCTGCGCGACATAGGGAATGTAAAGATCGAAGTAGACCATCGGCATGTCGAAGCCGGTGTAACTGTTGTGCTTCAGCAGTTGGTCGCTGAAGAGTCCGCGCGCAATGGTAAAGCGGTAGTCGAGCCCGTAGAGCATCGAAATGCGAAATCCCCAGTCGATATGGTCCATCTGGTTCGTGTCAGGCAATCGCTCGAGATAAAGGACAAACTGATTTAGCTCCATCCGGTTCGGCCGGATATCGTAAACCAACGGGAAATTCCCGTTCTGAGTCGGACCGCCCGCGTCCGAAGTACTGATGTTACCGGAAAAATTCACCCAACCATAGATCTGGAACTTACTTTTCTTCCAAGCGTCGCCGCCCGGCCCGTCGTATATCGCCTGCATTAGCGGGTAAGGCGCAAGCTCGCCAGGGTCCCCGATAATCGGCGTGCCACCGATCTGCCAATCGCCTGCTGGAAACGGCGGCGAATCAAATGGTGCCGGCGGGATGCGTCGAGTGTTCGGGGCATCTGGATCAGGCGGTATGTAGGCGGGCGTGCCTAACTGCTCCAGAAATGCTTCATCGAGCCGTTTAAAAAATGGTTCGTGCAATTTCTTTTCTGCGCGCGCCGCTTTTTCCTGTTCTTCCTTGCTCTGAGCTACCACTTCCTTCTGTTCAGCCCTGGATTTTCCTTTCTCATGGGACCGCGGAGCAGAATTTGCAACGGCCTTTTCTTTTTCAGCCAATTTTTTCTCGCGTTTATCTAATGCCTTCTCCCGCGCGTCCAACTCGGCTTTCCGTTGAGCAAGCTGCTGTTGTTCAGCGGTCAAATCTTTAGATGCCTCCTGCGCGTAAGCGCGCGGGATCGTAATTACCGTGCACAAAATCGCCATTAAGTATTTGATTTTCATTGTTTCCCCTTTGCTTGCGGACGCGGATTATCGATGAACCAGGTCCAAAATGGGAATTCGCTGGGCACCCCGTCGGTCGAGATGGTTTTTGGCGAGGCCGTCTCAAACAGTGCGCGAGCTTCGAGCCGGGACGGCGTAGCGTTCGCTCTTCGATCGGGACAAGCTGCGCACTCGACGTAGATTGGAACAAACACAAAAACGTAGGTTCGTTTTTGCATTATCGGAGCTGATCGAGCGCGCGGTTTGTCGTCACGACATTGACGCCCACGTCACCCAAAAATCCGAGATCCGGTCCTTCGGTATTTTGCCGGACCAATTCGCGCACTTTGTCCTCGCTAAGAGCGCGCGTTTTTGCCACACGCGGAGTTTGCAATTCGGCGTTATGCACACTGATGTGCGGATCGAGTCCGCTTCCGGAAGTGGTCACCGCGTCCGCAGGAACAGCGGTGTTGGCTTCGAGATTGTTTTCTTTTCGATATGCTTCAATCCGGTCGTTGATCGCGTTCTTCAACTTCTCCGAAGTCGGACCCAGATTGCTGGCGCCGGAATTCGAGGCGTCGTAACCATTGCCGGCCGCCGAAGGTCGCGGGTGGAAGTATTTCGCGTCCGAAAAATTTTGGCCTAACAACTTCGAGCCACGCACGGTGCCGTCACGATCGACAATCAAACTTCCGTTGGCTTTGTCGCGAAAGAACACCTGCGAAATTCCGAAGACAACGAGCGGATACAAACCACTGCATACAACCGCGAGGACGAGCGTCGCCAGGATCGCCGGCCGAAGTTCTGCAAAGAAGTCTTTCATGATCAAATAATGTGAATGGCGTTGATGATGAGATCGATCAGTTTGATGCCGATGAACGGAACGATGACGCCGCCCAGTCCGTAAATGAGTAGATTGCGCTGCAAAATCGCGAGCGCGCCGATGGGTTTGTAGGCGACGCCGCGCAGCGCCAGAGGGATGAGCGCAATGATGATAAGCGCATTAAAGATGACGGCGCTCAGGATCGCGCTGCTGGGGCTGTGCAGCCGCATGATGTTAAGGGGCGCGATGGCCGAAAAGGTTCCCATCAACATCGCGGGAATAATTGCGAAATATTTCGCCACGTCGTTCGCAATGCTGAAAGTCGTTAGGCTGCCGCGCGTGATCAGCATCTGTTTCCCGATTTCAACGATGTCGATCAATTTCGTCGGGTTCGAATCGAGATCGACCATGTTGCCGGCTTCGCGCGCGGCTTGCGTCCCGGTGTTCATAGCCACGCCGACATCGGCTTGCGCGAGTGCGGGCGCGTCGTTGGTCCCGTCACCGGTCATCGCGACAAGATGACCGTCCGCCTGTTCCTGGCGGATGCGCTTCAGTTTGTCTTCCGGCGTGGCTTGGGCCATGAAATCGTCCACACCCGCTTCGGCCGCGATCGCCGCGGCGGTGAGAGGATTGTCCCCAGTAATCATCACCGTTTTGATTCCCATCTTGCGCAAGTGCGCGAAGCGCTCCTTGATTCCGCCTTTGACGACGTCTTTGAGCTCGACCGTTCCGAGAGTCATCCTGTCCGACGCCACGACGAGCGGGGTGCCGCCGCGATGGGAAATCTCATCGACAATCTTCGTGACCGGCTGCGGGAAAATCCCACCCGCGGACTCCACGAAACCGCGCACGGCTTCGGCGGCGCCTTTCCGTACGCGCATCGTCGGTTCGGCGCCGTTCGCGTGAAGATCGACACCGCTCATTCGCGTTTGCGCGGTGAATGGGACAAACGTCGCTTCGAGCTCATGCATTTCGCGTGCTCGCATTCCGAATCTCTCTTTCGCAAGCACAACAATCGAGCGCCCCTCCGGCGTTTCGTCGGCGAGTGAGCTCAATTGCGCCGACGCGGCAAGGTCGTTAGGCGCGATACCCGGGGCAGGGTGAAACGCGACCGCCATGCGATTGCCAAGGGTGATTGTTCCAGTTTTATCGAGAAGCAGGACATCAACGTCGCCCGCGGCTTCCACCGCGCGTCCGCTCATCGCTAGAACGTTGCGTTGGAGCACACGGTCCATTCCCGCGATTCCGATGGCACTGAGCAATCCGCCGATCGTTGTCGGAATTAAACAAACGAGTAACGCGATCAACACCGGAACGGAGAAGATCGTTCCCGAATAAATTCCGAACGGTTTCAACGTCACACAGACGAGCAGGAAAATGAAAGTTAATGCGGCGAGCAGAATCGTCAGCGCGATCTCGTTAGGTGTCTTTTGCCGACGCGCGCCTTCGACCAACGCGATCATACGATCGAGAAATCCGCCCCCTCTTTCCATGGTCACGCGAATGACGATGCGATCGCTTAAGACGCGCGTGCCGCCGGTGACCGCGCTCCGGTCACCGCCGCTTTCGCGAATAACCGGGGCCGATTCACCGGTGATAGCAGCTTCGTCGACACTGGCGATTCCTTCGATGACGTCACCATCCGCCGGAATGATATCGCCGGCTTCGCAGACCACTATGTCGCCCTTCTGTAAGATCGGCGCGGGAACTTGCTCTTCGTGGCCATTCTTCAGACGCCGCGCCATTGTTTCCTTGCGCGCGCGACGCAGACTCGCGGCCTGTGCTTTGCCGCGTCCTTCGGCCATTGCTTCGGCGAAATTGGCAAAGAGAACGGTGAACCAGAGCCAGATCGCGAGCTGCGCCACGAAATTGCGCAAGCCGGGTTCGGACGTGAAAATTCCGACGGTGGTCAGGGCGGCGCCGACCATGGTGACGAACATGACCGGGTTCTTCACCATTAGTCGCGGGTTCAACTTCTTGAACGCATCCCAAATCGCTGGTCTAACGATTTCCCAATCGAACAGTGGACGAGCTTTGGCTTTCATGGTCGATCTTAGAAAACCTTTCCGCCTTGCATGAGGAAGTGCTCGACGATCGGTCCAAGCGCGAGGGCGGGAACGAAATTGAGCGCACCGATCAAGAGCACGGTACCGATCAGTAAAACGAAAAACGTTCCGCCGTGGACCGGGAACGTGCCCGCGCTCGCCGGCGTAACTTTCTTACCAACCAACGAACCAGCGAGAGCAAGGATCGGTACGATCATGAGAAAACGCCCAATGAGCATTGCGATCCCGATCGTCGTGTTGAGCCACGGGGTGTTCGCGCTGATACCGGCGAAGGCGCTGCCGTTGTTACCGGTGCCGGAAGTGTAGGCGTAAAGAATTTCGCTAAAACCGTGCGGGCCGCTGTTGTTCAGAGCGCCCGTGCCCCATTTGCTCACGATGGCCCAAGCTGAGAAGCCGAGAATGTCGATGGCCAGAATTAGCAGCGCCAACATCGACATCTTTACGTCGTAGGATTCAATTTTCTTGCCGAGATATTCCGGCGTGCGGCCGACCATGAGGCCGGCGATGAAAACAGCGAGCACGACAAAGACGAGGATGCCATACGTTCCCGCGCCGACACCGCCAAAGATGACTTCGCCTAACTGAATGTTGAACAGCGGCACGAACCCACCGAGTGGCGTGAACGAATCGTGCATCGAATTGACTGCACCGCATGAGGCGTCGGTCGTAATCGTAGCGAAGAGTGCGGAATTGAAAACGCCGAATCGGACTTCCTTACCCTCCATATTGCCGTCAGCCGCGGCCACGCCCAGCGAGTGGTGAATGGGATTACCTGCTGCCTCCGCTTGCCAAGCGACCAGAACGCCGGCGAGGAAGAGCGCGAGCATCACCGCCCAAACCGTCCAGCCGTGCTTCTGGTTCTTGACCATGCGGCCGAGGTAATAGGTCAGACCACTGCCGATCGCGAAGATCGACAACATCTGGAAGAAATTTGAAAGCGGCGTCGGGTTTTCAAACGGATGCGACGCGTTGGCGTTAACGTAACCGCCGCCGTTCGTCCCCAGCATTTTGATCGCGACTTGAGATGCCATCGGTCCTTGGACGATGTTTTGCTCAGTCACGGTTTGCTCTTCCGTGACCGCTTTGCCGTTGGCGTCTTTAATCGTCTCGCCCTGGTCATTCTTTTTCTCGACCTGGACTTTCATCGGCTCGACCAGGATCGCCTTGGTGTAGGGCTTAAAGTTGTCGATCATACCCTGCGAGACGAGAAAGAGCGCGAAAACCAGGGAAATCGGCAACAGCAGATAGTAAGTGATGCGGACGAGATCGACCCAGAAGTTGCCAATCGTGGTGGCGGTGTGGCGGGCAATTCCTCTCACGAGCGCCGCAGCGATGGCAATACCGGTGGCAGCGCTGACGAAATTGTGGAACGCCAGCCCGACCATCTGCGAGAAGTACGACATCGTCGTTTCGCCGACGTAGCTCTGCCAGTTCGTGTTAGTGGTAAAACTGGTAGCGGTATTGAACGAACAATCCGGAGTCACCGCGGCGAGACGCTGCGTGTTCAGCGGCAGAAAATATTGCAGCCTCAAAATGGCGTAGGTGAACAAGCAACTGACGAGGCTGAAGAGCAGCATCGCGAAGGCGTATTGCTTCCAATTGTGTTCCTTGCTCTGATCGACGCCCATGACGCGATACGTCCCGCGCTCGAGAGGGCGTAGCACCGGGTCGAGCCAGGTGCGACCATTGGAATCGAGGACCTGCAGCAGATAAAGCCCCATCGGCTTCGTGATGATCACGAGCGCGACGATATAGATTGCGAATTGAAGCCAACCGGAAGCTTGCATTATTGAACCTTAGAATTTTTCCGGCCAAACCATGGCCACGAACAAATACGCGAAGAGCAACAGCGCGATGATTCCGACGACGAGTGTTTCCATTTTAATGCTCCTACACCTTCTCGCAAAAGCGGACGTAGAATGCGGCCACAACGAAGAA
>DATELT010000156.1:0-2782 GCA_035276245.1 Chthoniobacterales bacterium | reverse complement strand
GTGCTCATCGGGATTGCAGCGGCTGGATTTGTCGGAGATAATTTTTAGACGTTCGCGAAGAGCAGCGGCCAGTTCTTGTTCCTCTCTCGTCATTCGTTTCGCGGATAGGCTGGATTCGTAGGCTAACAGCATTTGTCTTAGCGGCAAAGGCGCTAATCAAGGCAAGCTTGGAACGCTGCCCCAAGGTAGAATGATTTCGTGTCTTTGGCGCTGCAAAGGCAACTGGGGGAAGGGCAGCCGCACTTGAAGGAAAACTTGAAACTCGCGGATATTTGGCGCAACCGTCTGCCGTGGCTGACGGGGATTCCAAACGCATTCTCGTGGTGGACGACGATATGTCGCTTACGCGTCTAATCAGCGAGGCATTGCGAACTCGTTTCCACTGTGAGGTTGATGCCACTCCTAATCCCGAGTATGCGTTTGAGCTGGCATTGAAAAAACGTTACCGGATTTTCGTTTTTGATTTTTCGATGCCGATGATCGATGGCGCCATGCTCTTTACGCTCATCGGGAAGGTTTATAATCATGTTAATCCGCCGCTGCTCGTTCCGCCGCTGATATTGATTTCGGGACGTGGCGACGAGACGCGCGCCCAGGAATTGATGAAAGAAATCGGAGTGCGCGGGTTTTTGCCCAAGCCTTTCGCGATGAATCGGCTGATGGAAAAGATTCGGGAGGTTGCTCCGGAACTCGAGTCAGCCAGCGGAGAAATGAAGCGAGTGAGTTGACGGCTGGCTGCGCCGTAGTCCCGCCGCTGCCCGGACGAAGCGGAAGAAGTGGGAGTAATCGAAGTGTCGAGGCACTGATACCCTTCCACCTTGACCACCGCAGACGAGATGTTCAGGATTATGCGGACTACGGGACAGGCCTAATCCGCTGGATTCAATTCGTGTTAATCCTGTCTAGCTTTCGCCGAGCTCGGCCAGTAATTGGCGGCGCGCTTCCAGCCAATCGGAATCTGCATCGCCGGGGAGCGACATGCGCTCGCGCTGTTCGGCAATAAAATAAGCGCGTGTCCGGATGGCCTCGTCGCTGATGTGGGGTGCTGCTTTCGGCAGAGCAGATTTTTTTCTTGATGAAGTTTTCTTACGCGGGGAACTGGTTTTTTTTGCTGCCGGTTTCGCAGCATGACCGTTCAGCGCTGTTTCCTCGGCCGACGCTTGGGATTTGTTGTTTGTTTTCGTTGGCATGACTAGAACAGGTATCGCTGTACTCGCCCGAATCGGATTCGCAAGCCGTTTTCGCAAAGGATTGGCGTGAATGCCAAGCCTTCGCTAGCGTTCACCATGCGGCATTTTGTTTTTCGCTGGCTGGCAACGACGGTGGCAGTGATGATCGCGGCTTCGATTATTCATGGAATCCGTTACGATTCCACCGGCTCGCTAATCGGTGCCGCCTTGCTCCTCGGCATCCTGAATGCTTTTGTCCGACCCGTGTTGCTAATTTTAAGCGCACCGCTCATTCTTGTGACGCTCGGATTTTTTATTCTCATCGTCAACGGTCTGTTGCTCTGGTTCGTTCCGAACATTGTAACGGGATTTCACGTCGATAATTTTGGGAGCGCGTTCTGGGGTGCGATCGTGGTTGGGATTGTATCTTGGATGCTGAGCGCGTTTTTCCGCGGGAGTGACGGCCGCGTTCATGTCTTGACCCACCACACCCAAATCAAACGCGTGTACGGTCGCGTCATCGAACCGGGAGATCGCTCGTGACCTACTGCCTGGGGATGCTCTGCCGCACGGGGGCGGTTTTTCTTTCCGATTCACGTACCAGCGCGGGCATGGACAACATCACGATGCGGAGCAAGATGCGGCTCTTCGAAAGACCGGGTGAGCGAGTCATTTGCATCATGAGCTCAGGCAACCTTTCGCTCACTCAGGCGACGCTGGCATTGATCGATGATGATTTGGTTCTGGCGAACAATGAGCCGTCGCGCGAGACGATCATGAACACCCAGACCCTCTACGAAACCGCCCGCTATGTCGGGAACAAAGTGCGTGCGGTGGAGAAGCGTGATCGCGCGGCTCTCGAAGCCGATGGATTCGATTTCAATATTCATCTGATCGTCGGTGGCCAGATCGTTGGGCTGTCACCCGAGATTCACCTGATTTATCCGCAGGGGAACAGCATACATGCGACGCGCGATTGCCCGTTTCTGCAAATCGGCGAAACGAAATACGGGAAACCGATTCTCGATCGTGGATTCAATTACGAAACTTCACTGAGCGACGCGGTGAAATTTGGAATCATTTCCATCGACGCGACCATGAAAAGTAATGTCGCGGTGGGGCCACCGATCGATCTTCTTTGCTACGAGACCGATTCACTGTTGGCAAATTCGCGAATGCGGCTCGATCAGGACGATCCTTATTTGCAAGAGATCGGACGCAAATGGCAGAATGGTATCATCAAACTTGTCAAAGAGATGCCGGCGCCTGATTTCACGAAGCCGTCGCTGGGGTTTGCGACCGCGGCGTAGTCAGAGGCAAAGGATGACCGCGGATTTCGCGGATATATATCCGCCAAATACGCTAGATGACGCGGAGGGGGTAAAGCATGGTGATAGCCCTTGCTTCGTAATTTGAGTTTCATCGTTGCTTCGTCTTTTGTCATCTCCGTCATTCGCCATTCAAGGATCCATGTTCGTTAAAATTTGCGGCATCACTAATCAGGTAGACGCCGAGCTTGCCATCGCAGCGGGGGCAAATTCTCTCGGTTTTAACTTCTGGCCGGGCAGCCGGCGTTATCTTGAGCCCGCGAAAGCGGCCCACTGGATCCGAGA
>DATELT010000155.1:0-3205 GCA_035276245.1 Chthoniobacterales bacterium | reverse complement strand
TTGGTGGGCGATCGTGCCGCGGATAAGTGCTGACATTCAAACCAAGCAGACAGACCACCTGGAAAGGAATACTGCGCATTGGTTTGAGCGCGCAAAAAGTCAGTTGTCCGGAAAGAAATCCTGCGCCGCTGCTTGATTCTTCGAGACAATCTTCCAGTTGTGCCGCGACGACATTGAGGGCGACTGCTTTATCATTCTGCGATGCTTCGGCAATTTCGCCAAGGTTCGAGATTGCTTTGCGTAGACGATTTAGCTCGGGTTGCGCCGCTTCGTCTGCGGCAAACAAGGCGTCGATGGTTTCGCGTAAATCGCGCTGCCATTCAGAGAGTGGACGCGGCTTGCTAAATTCGACTGCTCGCGAAAAAAGCCGCTCCAGAAATTCGATAAAGTTCCCCAGCAATTCCGCGCTCGACCCCTCAATCTCATCGAAGGGTAAAATTGCATTGAATAATTCACGCTTCTCGGGGCGTAGCGCGCAGCCGAGTAACATTCTGTCCAGACCATGCCGCCAACTGTTTTGCGCGAAGGCAGGCAAACCAAGTCGCGCGCGATGCTGCGCATCAATACCCCAGCGAATGGCACAATCATCGATCCAGACTCGAATTGTCTCCATCTCTGTCGGTGCGATTTGAAAACAGCTCTGGACCGTCGACGATTCCAGAATCGCGAGAACTTCGCTGGCCGTGAAACGTCCGGGAAGGATCTCCAGAATGCGAAAGAACGTGTCGATGATCCCGCTTCCGGCGCGCACTTCCCGGTCGGTGATCGAATATGGAATCTTGTGTTTCGGATTTTCCGGGACGCCAAACAGGGCATCGATGAAAGGCGCGTAAATGGATACATCCGGCATCATCACAACGATGTCCTTCGGCTTCAGTTCTGAATCATTCTGAAAAAGATCGAGCAACTGATCGTGCAAAACTTCCAGCTCGCGCACCACACTGTGACAGGAATGAATTTGCAGGGATCGGTCGGATAACGCGACGACGCTTCGCTTCTTTTTCGGAGAGCCCGATTTCAACTCAAAAATGTCGTTCTGAATTTCCAGTAAGATCGAGCGTGGTGACGGCGAGTGACCTGTGGGTGAAATGAAATCCTCCCGTTCGGCCGCGGGTGCGAGATCGGCGACAAGGTTTAGAAAATCGCGACCGAGTTTTCCGTTGGCAGCGAGCAACTCGTTGTCGCCTGTCTCTTCTTCGTTAAAGCCGAAGAGCTCTGGTTGCTTTGCCCGCTTTTTTTCGCGTTTCGAACGAACATCGCCCCACCAGGCCGGTGTGGGTTCCATTACAAACAGGTGGACCGGACACCGCGCCGAAAGTTCTCCGATGAGTGAGACATAAAAAGGCGGCAGGGTCGAAATCCCAAAGACTGAGACGCGTTCGGGAACTGGGGCATTGCCACGTTGAAGCGCGTCGATTAACTGCAATCCCAGAGCAGCTTGGTGTTGACGAGGCGCGGGACGTTGCAATTCCCGCCATAAAATCGGTTGCCAATCCTTTCCCGCACCGGCGTCCCAATCCAAAATCATTTTCGGTCGAAAGACCATGTATTCGTCGAAAACGTGGGCTATGCGCCGGGCGAGTTCATAGGTCCGCAGTCCGCGGTGATCGCTGCGGATATAATCGGCAATCGTGACGAACTCTGGCAGTGAAGCAAAACGTGGAAGTTGTTCCATGATTCGCCATGTCATTACCTCGCGATCGAAAAGTTTGGTCGCTTCGAGGCTGGGAAAAACGCTCTGGAACAGATCGTGGAAAAACTTCTGCGGAAACGGAAACCGGATGTTGGAACAAATGCCGTGGCGTTCCGCGATCTGTTGTTCGAGCCAGCGCCGCATCCCGTTGCTCTGGACCACCACGATTTCCGACAACAGAGGCGAGCTCAGCGGACCGACAATAACCTGAGCCAAACCGTCGGCCAGCCGTTCCAAGCGGTTGCTGGTATGTAGAGTCAGGCCGGGGCGGGCTGTTACGGACACCGTACTATATTAGAGAGGGCAAAAAAAATTTCGCGCGGGAAAACAAGGGAACGTTCCACGGGCAGCCGGCGACTTGTGCTTCGGTCATCTAGGTTCAGTTTCCCAAAGCCAGAGCTTTTCCTTAGCCCCTCTCCCATTCTACATTCGGCGGTGACCTCACATTTTCTGACTCTTCTCCCATTCCTCATCGCCGCCACCGCACTCGCTGATGAAGGTATGTGGCTCTTCAACAATCCGCCGCTCAAGCAATTTAAAGAGAAATATCAATTCGAGCCCTCGCCACAGTGGCTCGAGCACCTGCAAAAGGCGAGTGTGCGCTTCAATTCCGGCGGCAGCGGCTCATTCGTCTCTGCCAACGGCCTCTGCATTACTAACCACCACGTCGGAGCGGATGCGCTGCAAAAAGCCTCGAGCGAGCAGCACAATTATTTGAGGGACGGCTTCTACGCGAAAACGAACGCCGAAGAAATCAAATGCGCCGATCTCGAACTCAACGTCCTGATGTCGATCGAAGATGTGACCGCGCAAGTGAACGCCGGGGTGACAAGAGGAATGTCTGCCGACGCCGCCGGCGAGGCGCGCGAAAATGCGATCGCTCAGATCGAAAAAGAAAGCAAAGACAAAACGGGGCTCCGCTCCGATGTCGTCACTCTTTATCAAGGCGGTCTTTACCATCTCTACCGCTACAAACGTTACGACGATGTACGCATCGTTTTCGCGCCGGAGCAGCAGATGGCCTTTTATGGCGGTGACCCGGACAATTTCGAATACCCGCGTTACAATCTCGATATCTGCATTTTTCGCGTCTACGAAAATGGCCAACCCGCCCAAATCGAACATTTTCTGAAGTGGAATTCGAACGGGCCAGATGATAGCGAACTGACCTTCGTTAGCGGAAGTCCGGGACGAACCGACCGGCAACTTACCGTCGACGAGCTGGCTGATCGACGAGATCGGGAAGTTCCGACCTGGCTACAATTGTTCAATCGACGCGAAGTGCTTCTGATCGCGTGGGGACAACGTTCATTCGAAAACGCGAGACGAGCGCGTGGGGATTTGTTTGGCGACCAAAACAACCGCAAGCGCTACGACGGTTATGTTGCCGCTCTATTCGACCCGGAAATCTGGAACGCGATCGAAGTGCGGGAAAAGAAATTGCGCGACGCGATTTCACGTGATTCGAAATTGAAAGCGACTCTCGTCGCCTACGATCGGATCAAAAAGGCG
>DATELT010000154.1:0-4413 GCA_035276245.1 Chthoniobacterales bacterium | reverse complement strand
ACCGGCCAGTAGGTGAAGCGATCGCTTTCATCCCGCGGACCGACAATCAGACCCGGCCGGATAATGAGTGATTTTCCCGGAAACCATTTTTCTGTCTCTTGTTCGCTCAAAGCTTTGAGCGGTCCGTAAGTCTGGAATCCGGAGGCCTTCATCGCCTCCAGCGTTTCCTTGTAGGGATCGGACCCTTCGTACTTCGCTAGCGCGGCGTTTTCGTCCGGACCGGTGTTGGTATCGGCATAAACCGAAATGGTCGAAATAAAAACATAACGGTTGACGTTCCCCTTCAGGATCTGCGCGGCGTCGCGCACCCAGGCGGGCAACGTTGTCGGGTTATCAATACAAACGTCCCATTGTTTTCCCTTTAAGGCATCGAGTTGGCCATTTCTGTCGCCAACCAATTGTTCGACTTCCTTCGGCAGTTCGCCGGGATGAGTTTTGCCACGATTGAAAACGGTAACCTTATGTCCGCGGCTCAAGGCATATTTTACCTGGAATGGTCCAGTGAAGCCGGTCCCGCCGAGGATGAGAATACGCAAAGGTTTCACCGAATTCGCCGCCAACAGCGTTCTCATTCCCGTGCTTAAAGCAAATGCGCTGGCAGCAGAGACTTTGATGAAACGACGTCGGCTGGTCTTGACTGTATTCATGGCCAAGGGTGAGCCTAGCTGGGACATCTCTGATTGCTAATTTGTTCTAGGAAGGCTGTGCGCTGCTCGATAGAATCTTGCCTTACCAAGCTTTCCTGGCTCGATAGAGTCTGCCCTACGAAATGCGTTTCGTGCGTTCGTTTTTTGGTAGCGTGACGTTTTTGCGGAGCTACAACGAAGTTCATCTTGACCATCATTTTGCTCACTTACAACCAGACGCGGAGCTTCGGCCAAAGGTCGCGCAATGACGTCTTCAGGTCGCGACAGATGAGAATGTGCAGACGCTGCTCATATGGCATTGCCCAAGGACTGGTTTCGACTGGTCCGCGGTCTTCGACCGAACGAAACTGCTCGCGCTCGTCGGTCGCTTTGTCGTCGAGCACGATCATGATCTCGCCGGTGTAATCGCCCGGCCCCCAGTAAAAGTAATTTTGGTGTCCGCTGAGGGCGGGCGGCAATCCATATTTCGGGCCGAAGAAATCGATCGCGCCGGCTTCGCCGTAATTCTGACAAAAGATTGCCACGTGTTTTTGCTCTTCCGCCGACAGACTGGTGTAAACCCGTGCGACTGATTGCACCATTTCTTCCCAGCCGAACTGATCGGCAAAAAGTTGGGGCAAGGCAGCGGTGTGCGACGTTTCGGTCCGCGGAACTTCGAAATGAATTGCACTCATGTAAGAAAGCAACTTGCCCGGCGGCAAAATTGGAAGGACTACCGGCGCAAGTAGTATCGCTGACACAATCACGAGAATTGCAATCGCCTGTTTTAGCCAGCGTAATCGCGCCGCGAACATTCGCTCGAAAGCGACGCCGCCCGCGGCAAACAACATCGGGTAAGCTCCGGCGAGATAATAATTCTTGCCATGCATCAGGATAAATTCGGTGAGCGCGATCAGGTACGTGAAAGCGATGACGCGGTAGCGGCGGCCTTCGCGGGAAACGAGCAGCCAGATTAATCCGCCAAACCAAATCGGAAACGTTGCTGGATTCATCAACGTGATTTGCTGCAGGAAAAACTGCCACGGCGTGAGGACGACGTTTTTGTTGCTCTGCGCAATTCCGTGCAGCAACACCCAGGTCGGCCACCCGCGCTGAACTTGCCAGATGACATTTGGCAGCGCAACGCCAATAGCGATCGCCGCCGCGAGCCAGATCCATTTTCTTGCGAGATGTTTACGTTCTGGGCTAAACAAGATCGCAATTGCGATCGCGATGGCGAAGAAAGCCATCGAATGCTTGTTTTGCAGTCCGAGACCGATGACCAACCCGAACCAAAGCCACGTATGCGGCGCGGCGCCGTTAATAATGCGGACCAGAAAATAAATCGCGCCGGTCCAGAACAAGGGTTCGTAAACGTTAGGCGAATAGAAATTGCCGATCGCCAGGAAAAACAAGCTCCCAAGCATTCCGGTGCAAGCCAGCGTGATTGCCCAAAACCTGCCGCCCATCTCTCGCGTAAGTATTCCAGCAAGACCGATAGCAAGCGCGCTCGCAATTGCCGGCAAAATGCGCACGGCAAAAAGCGAGCTGCCGAACGGAATCAGTTCAACTCGGAGGAGCCACGCACTCAGCGGTGAGAAATCGACGTAGCCCCAGTCCAAGTGGCGAGCGCAGGCGATGAAGTAAAGTTCATCGCGAAAGTAGCTGTAGCCGCGATTGGCAAGCAGATGAATGGCTAAGCCCAGCAAGGAAAAACCGGTGATGATTTTGAGGTGCAGCGCTTGTGTCTGCGATTCCAGCGCTTCGTTCATGACCCCGATGTAGCGCGTATCGTCTTTGAGCAGAAGAGTTTTTCTTCCGCAAGCTGTTTTAAAAGTTGAAAAAATTTCTTGCCGAGGCACGTATTTCGGGGCATACGGCAATCCGTGCCAAGGAGGGTCCGTTCAAGTGCGGCCACAGCTGCGCTCTTGATCATTTTTACAACCATCGCCTACGCCCAGACGCTCGCACCTCCCAAGCTTGCGATAACCTCTAGCCAAGCACCACCGGCGAAGAGGGATTCCATTCAGGTCATAACGAGCGAAACACCTGAAGTGACGGTGAGAGAGACGCCCCAGGTGCCGAAGGTGAGAGAACCGCAGGTAGTCACGAAAGACACGCAAGAGGCCACCAAAGAACCACAGGTGGTCACGAAGGAAAAGGAAGCAGTTACGAAAGAAAAACAGGCCGTCGCTGCCAAGGAAGTTCCGTCGGTAGTGACAAAGCCGATGCCGGAAGTAAAAAGCAAGCCAGCACCGCAGGTTGTTAAGAAGGAGAAGGCGCAGAAAATAATGACGCCGATAAGCGAGCCGGTGCGACCGATCGAGCCCAAAACCACAACGACGCCGATAAGCGAACCGATACGGCCGATCGCGCATTATACTTTCAAAACTCCTGAGGGTAAACGCGAATCGGTTCCGGTCATCACTCGCTATTATCCGGATCAAATCGTCCGTCCGCTGGCTACGACGGACAAGCATATTGATCCCAAGCTAATGCGCGCGGCGAGCATCGCGGAAGAGCGCGCCCATGCGCATTCGCGCTCGATGTGCTGGCATTATGTCAAAGAAGCATTACTTGCCTCGGGTGTCATCGACACGCGCCCGAAAAGTGAATTAGCAAGAGACGCAGCGGACGATCTTGTTACCAACTACGGCTTCAAAAAATTGTCGGTGCGCGATCCATTTGCCGCGCCCATAGGTTCGGTGCTGGTTTACGGAACGAGCCGAAGCGTCGGTCACGTGGAATTCCGAACGAAGTATGGTTTTGTGAGCGATTTCCGCTCGCCCACTCCATCTAGGCGCCCCTTAATCGGCGTTTACGCCAAGCTATAGGCCTGTAATGGCTGCCGTCGCTGGCGGCATGCCTGTAAATTTGCCGCTACAGAGTCGTTCATCAGTTGGCGAACGCCGCGCGCTGTCGCGGCGCTTGTGCCAAGCGCCGAAAGACACGCTTCGTTAGCTTTTCAGTCTCGCATTCAGCTTGATCTCCGTCCCGCTCAACGCAACGGACACCGGACACGCCTTCTTTGTTTGCTCTGCAATTTCCTTAAACTTCGCCGCATCGATTCCTGGCACTTCGCCCTCGGTGTCGAGCTCGATTGACGTGATCTTTGGTCCGCCACTGATCATTTCGAGGTTCACTTTCGCGGTGGTGCTGATTCGCTTCGGGGAATGACCGGCTTTGGTCAGACCGTTCGATAATGCCATCGAAAAACAACCTGCCTCCGCCGCGCCGATTAATTCCTCCGGATTCGTTCCGGTGCCGTTCTCGAAGCGCGAAGCGAACGAAAATGGGCCTTCGTAGGCATTGCGTCCCACCTTCATAGTTCCTTTGCCTTCCTTAAGATTGCCTTCCCAAACCGCTGAGCTTGTTCGTGTCGCCATAAATTTCCTCCTGTTTTAAATTTGGATCCCGACACTTCGCGTTGGCAACGGCAACTGTCCAGTGAGTTTGGTTTGCCAGACCTTTGACGATTGTTCCAAATAATGTGATGTCCGTCCTGAATTTCGTTGCCGCCGAGCCGAATCGACTCGCGATGTTGCCCTTCGCCGTCCTGTTAGTGGCGATCGCATTCGGTCCGCTGATTGCACAACATCATTGGGAACGCCACTATCACAAGCTCTGCGTCGCGCTCGCCGGCATTGTTTGTTTGTACTACCTGGTGGTCCAGAGGCAGCCAGGGCGTGTTGTTCATGCCGGAATCGATTATGCGACCTTCATGGTTGTTGTTGGGGCGTTCTTCGTTGTCGCCGGCGGCATTCATCTACGGTCTCAAGCGCCAAGT
>DATELT010000153.1:0-2545 GCA_035276245.1 Chthoniobacterales bacterium | reverse complement strand
TCAATCAGCGCGATCATGCCGCCGCATTCATGCCGCCTGCGGTGTCATCTCGCGGAGCCAATCCCGGTAAACCATCGGCGAGATTTCCGAAGGCTTGATCTCGCTGCGGCCGCCCCAAAAAACATTGGTATACGAAACCGGAATATTTTTTGCAGCGAGATGTGCGTCGATCGCCGCTTTGTGTTCGAGCAGTCGCGCTTTCTCGGTGCCGTGCGCTACGGCCATGATATTGACATTCCGAAATTCTGGACCGCCTTCGCGCCAATAACAATGTGTGAGGATACGATGCCGTCCAATCTCGCCGCCCACTTCAATCTCGCGGCCCGGCGGCACTGCCCAATGAAAAAGCGCGTTGAACCGCGTCACTCGCACACCACCACCACTTGGTTTCACATGTTCGAGGAACGTGGAAAACCGGCCGATTATTTTCCGAGCATTCAGCGCTTCAGCCACGCCATAAAATTCTTCGAGAGAAACTCCAGCCTCGCTCGCGCGTGCGGCCCATGGCATCGGTCGAATTTCTTCCGGCGCAAATTCCCGCTTCAGCGCGAGCAATATCCTCCACTCGCACTCAGTTAATTCGACCGCGCGCACTTCGATCATTCTCGCCGGTGCGTCAGCGCGACTTCCCGGCTCGATCGTTTTCCGACGGACGTGCCCAACTCCAAGCGTGAAAATTCCTTTTGCCGGCATAATCCGAAAACGTTCCGCGCCGACTTTACCGGCGAGCAATTGGCAATGTTCCTCGAGTGAGAATCCGTGCGGCACTTTCACCGTGGTCCAGAGCTTGTAATCCGAGCCCGCCGTCAGCGTGTCGGTCGAGCGCAAGACCACGTGACCGGAAAACGGGTCGCGTTGAAACATGAAATCGAAGGCTGCATCGATTTTCTCTTCCCCAACCTTCCACGCCACCAGCGCGCCGTCGGCCAGGTTAGTGGCGAGCAAAGTCTGCCGCACCCGGCGAATCGTTCCCGCGCGCAACATCGCCGCAATCCGCGCCATCACCACATCAACCTCAACCCCACTACGCTTCGCGATTTCCTCGAACGGTTCACGTACAAAGCCTTCGATTTTGTCCTCCGAAATCGCCAGAATCTTTTCGTTGATCGGATCGTTGTGCTCGACCGGCACCATGCGTGATTAATCTCGCACAAATTACGGGGAGCGCAGCACTACCTAATGATTCAATCCGACTCTTTGAAAGCCATCTTCTTCGATGCGGCCGGGACGCTTTTTTATTTAACGAAAACCGTCGGAGACCATTACGCGCTCGTTGGGAGAGACATCGGTTTGAATCTGGACGCAAAAAAATTGGACGCTGCCTTCTATTCCGCCTGGGCGAAAATCCCGCCGCGTGAAGCAATCGACGGCCCACGCGAAAACGACGATAAAGATTGGTGGCGCGAACTGGCTGATCAAGTGCTTAGCGAAGGCGCGCCCGAAGTCGGCGAATTGGATCGAGATAATTTCTTCGAAGTCGCCTACGAGCATTTCGCCGAGTCTGGCGTCTGGGAATTGTATCCAGAGGTCGTTGATGTTCTCAAGCTACTGCACCGGCGATTTCATCTGGCGATCGTTTCAAACTTCGACGGCCGCCTGCGCATGATTCTGGAGCGCCTCGGCATTTCGAAATATTTCGGTCACATCTTTGTTTCGAGCGAAATCGGTGCCGATAAACCCGACCCGGAAATTTTCCGTCGTGCAGTCAAGTTTCTTGGTTTGCAACCCGGCGACGTCCTGCACGTCGGCGACGATCCTGAGCGCGACTGGCACGCTGCGGCCGTCGCCGGCCTGTTCGTCTTCAAATTAGATCGAACGAGAAATTCGTTGCGCGATTTGCTCGCAGCGCTGTAGCGGCGGTCTATGACCGCCGTGCTCTTGGATGGAGGGCGCGCGCCGTCGCGTCCCATTCCTTGGGTCGGCCGGGACTAGAACCCGGAGCCAACCCCGACAACGTCGGGCTGCTTCAGTTCATTCGGAGCGTAGGAATCGAGTGCTTTCGCTGGGTTCTTCATTTTCTTTAGCCGTTTGTCTAACACGGGCCTCCTCCATCGAGGAAACAGGACGAGAGGCTACCAACTCGAGCCGAGCTCCTAATCAGCGCGTCGTGTGACAACTACCGCGGTGGTGTTCATTAATACGCTGATCTAAATGATCGCTCGCGCAAAAATAATGGCGGCCGATGTACCGCGCGGGAAATATACCCGGGCCATAAATCGAACTGGGTCGGCCGGGACTCGAACCCGGAACCAACGCCTTAAAAGGGCGCTGCTCTACCAATTGAGCTACCGACCCGCCAGCGAAACAATTTTGTACTCTAACTGGAAGATCGCTGCAAGAACCGCAGTGTCATTCGGCACTTGATTTTCATTCGAGTTACAGTCTGCCCCGATGCATGTTCGTTCGTCGGGCGCATGCCTGATCCGCGCTGAAATCCCATGAACATCTCCAACGTCGCCAATCTCATTAATGCCTTCGCGGTGAGCGCCGGCGTGATTTTCGCGGCGGTGCAGATTCGGCAGTATCAGAGACGCCGCAACCGCGA
>DATELT010000152.1:0-3285 GCA_035276245.1 Chthoniobacterales bacterium | reverse complement strand
CTCAAATTCCTCATCGCGCAAAACGAACAGCGATTTGTTTGCCGAATAGCTGACACCTCTGATCCGTTGAGCGCAATTTTTCGAAAAACCAACCTCGACCATGGGCGCAAGGGAATCGCGCGTGACTTCCACGCAATTGTTGTCGTCGCCATTGAGCACGATCATTCCATTCTGCGGCACAATGTTCACCAACCGCCGAAAGCTCAACTTAATGGCATCGAGATCGGGAAAGATGTCGTCATGATCGAACTCGAGATTATTCACGATCAACAACTCGGGCAGATAGTGAATAAACTTTGAGCGCTTGTCGAAAAAGGCGGTGTCGTATTCGTCGCCTTCAATGACGAAGAATTTCGATTCATTGAAGCGCGCCCCCTGGCCGAAATTGCGGGGAATGCCACCGATCATGTAACTGGGCCTGTGCTTCGCGCACTCCATGATCCAGGTCAGCAACGCTGTCGTCGTTGTTTTTCCGTGCGTGCCTGTAACAACAAGATTGTGACGCCCAAGCAGAAAATAATTTTTCAAGACCTCCGGTAACGAGAGATAGAACAATTTACGGTTCAGGACCGCTTCTGCTTCCGGGTTGCCGCGCTTGATTGCATTACCGATCACCACCACATCGGCTTTCGCCGGAATATTCTCTGCACGATAACCGGAGAAGAGCGTAATCTTCCGCTCTTCCAAAAAAGTGGACATCGGTGGATAAATATTTTCGTCCGAACCGGTAACGGTGAACCCACGCTCGCTCAGCGCCGCCGCCACCGAACCCATGGCAGTGCCGCAAATCCCGAGAAAATGAAAATGCCGCGGCGCTTCTTTCACAGCAGTTCTTTACGCGGAGTGGGCGACGACGCTAGCAAAACGAAAAACGCGCCGTCAAAACGTTTGATAACACCCTATTCGTCCCATTCGCGCATCATTTTTTCTCGAATACTTCCACCGCATTCCAAGCCTCATCCGGTGGGGTTTGCTCGTATTCAAGCGAACGCTCGAGATACATTTTCGCCAGCAGATCCTCCGGATAAAATTCGAGAAAGCGAGAGAACAAGATTTTGGCCTGAGTGAAATCGCGATCGCGAAATTTCCGGATGCCTTCCTCGTAGGTTTCCAGCCAGATCAATAATTCCTGATCCGGGTTGCTATCGCGCGCTTCCACAATGGTGTAAACCTCGACAGGCTCGGTTTTGCCTTTCACCTGTGCCCGCGCCACCGAGCGCAAATAGAATTCATCGCGAATCAAATTCGCCACCGTCGCGCCAATGAGAATGTCGACACCGTAACCACGCGTCAGCCCTTCCAGACGCGAGGCCAGATTGACGGCATCGCCGATGACGGTCAGATCCGCGCGATCCTGCGAACCGATGTTTCCCGCGAGAACATCACCCTGATTAATGCCGACACCCATTCCCAGCGGCAGGCGGCCTTCCGATTGCCACATGTTGTTTAGTCGGGCCAACTCGCGTCGCATTCCCAGAGCCGTGTGCGCAGCCGCCTTCGCATCTTTCGCCTTGCCCTGACTTTTTACATTTCCCCATACCGCCATGATGGCATCCCCGATGAATTTATCGAGCGTACCGCCATTCTGAAAAACGAGATTGGTCATCGCGCTCAGGTATTCGTTGAGATGCCGGACCAATTCTTCCGGATCGGCTTTTTCGCTAAGCGTTGTGAAGCCAACAATGTCGGAGAACAAAATCGTAGCTGGCATGCGCGAACCTTTCAGCGAATTAAAGTAGCCGCCGGGGTTCTCGAGGATTTCTTTGACCAGATTCTTCGAGACGTAACGCTCGAGCGTGCGTCGGGTACGCAGCTTTTCCATCCGCTCGACGATGTAATCGATCCCGAGAGTGCTACCGCCGCAGAGCAGCAGAGTGGAAAGCACGGGCACAGTTGCGAGAAAGAAGCCGGATTGATCGTAGGCAATGCGCGCGGCCGTGAAATAAATTACGCTAATCGTGATCAGGAAAAGCAGTGAAAGACTGGGACGACGAAAGACTGGAAGCACGCCCCACCCAACCAGTCCCGCCAACGGGACCAAACCGAGCATTATTGCGGTCGGTGTTTGCCGCAGAAACTCATGTTCCAGCGTCGCTGCGATCACTTGTAAATGGACGGACGGTCCGGGCGTCGCCGGATTCATCGGAGTATCGATGACATCATGCAGGATTTGTGCGGATCCCCCAACAACTACGATTTTGTTTTTGAATTTGGTGCCGTTACCGTAATTCGCTTTCCAATAGCTCGGGTGAAAAACCTCCCACAGCGGAAAAGGGACGTAGGCATCATTTGAGCTGAAACGAAAAAGGTGATCGCGTTGGTCCTCGGGAATATCAGCCTTGTGTCCAAGTTTCGTTAGCGCCCGCGCCGCGAACGAAACGTAGAGATCATCGCCGGCGAATAGCGGATTCCCGACAAGTTGACGATCGGACGTAAAAAAACGAGCCGCCCGCAATTTCCCGTCAAGCACATCATTCCAATAATTAATGAAGCCGACACGATCATCCTTTTGCGCGGGCTCAGGAATTAGTTGCGAATTTGGAAATACAATCGCGGGCGCTGTTCCTTCCTGTTTTCGCATCTCCGCCGTATCCTGCATGTCCACATTCATTGCGATGACGACCCGGTTGCGATAGCGGTCCAATGCCGCGCGAAAGGCCGGGTCACCGTCATTCGGGTTATTGAAAACCATGTCGAACATAACCAGCCGTGCACCGGCCCCAAACAAGCGATCGAGCAGAAGCGCCCAGACCTCTCGCGACCACGGATACGGCCGCTCGGTCATCAATTCAAACGCGCGATTACCCGCGATTTCTTCCTTACTGATCGTCGAATCCAGTTGCAACGATTGCTGATCGATTCCAAGAAAAATCAAGCGGTCGTGCGTCGGAGTTTTCCAGCCCTCCCTGCGCAGCAAGTCCTCGAAACTTTGTTCCCCACGCCATGGCGCCGAGATGAATGGCAATGCTGGGAAAAAGTAGCCGGTAAAAACCACCGCTGTCCAAAACAGACAGATTGCGGCAAAAGCCAAACGACGATGGCGTGCGAGCCAGTTCACTCGAAGATTTTAGAAAATTGCACAGGAACGGCCAATCCGAAAGATAGCATTGGCTGCCCGCGTAGAGCTCGCCCTCCAGGAAACCGGAGATTGCCACTACAGAGATCGTGGTTCTTGGCTCCAGTCTGGCTTGGACCTTTGCAGCCGCGACACCTTGCAACTACAGGTTCCGCGATGGGAGCTGACCTTCTTTGCCCCGCTTGCCGTATTCCATTGGGCAAAATGCG
>DATELT010000151.1:0-24851 GCA_035276245.1 Chthoniobacterales bacterium | reverse complement strand
AGACATATGTTATAAGTTATTGAGATTTTGAAACTTGTGTGAGGATCGTCTTCGCCGAAAGGCCGTAAGTACCTGTATGTGTTCGGCGGCACCAAATCGAACGATTTTGTCTATTTGTATTCGCGCTTTGGAAACGCCGATCCGAGCCAAGCCGAATTTGAAGAATGGGCGCTGCTAACCGCTCCGTCCATTCCGGAGTTGAATGCGCTGTTTTTCATCATTGGCCTTTCTGCGATTGCCTTTGCGACAGAGCATTCGCAGCGACGTGCCGCCCGACTGGGAGTGTAGGTCTTGCATTTCGGTGTTTCCCAAAAAGGTGACTGCAGTCATCGCCTTCGTTTTTTTCTCGAATCGAGTGGCGCAGTATTGCCAACGGTCCCGCGCCGCGCGTAATCTGACGCCCGCTTATGTTTGCGCTCCAACCGGAAATGAAGGTGTTCAGCGGGTCAGCTAACCGTGAGTTGGCGCAGCGCATCTGCAATTACATTGGCGTCCCGCTCGGCCAGGCCACGATTAGTGCATTCCCCGACGGCGAGACCTACGTCAGAATCGAGGAGAATATTCGGGGTCGCGATGTTTTCATCATCCAGCCCACATGTCCGCCAACAAACGATCATCTGATGGAGTTGCTCATCATGGTCGATGCGGCGCGCCGGGCTAGTGCCGACCGCATCACCGCAGTTATTCCGTTTTTCGGGTACGCGCGCCAGGACCGAAAGGACAAACCGCGCGTGCCGATCACCGCGAAACTGATTGCAAATCTTTTGGTCGCAGCCGGTGTGCACCGCGTTCTGACGATGGATCTGCATGCTCAGCAGGTGCAGGGATTTTTCGATATCCCGGTCGACCACCTCTATTCCATGCCGGTTCTAATAAAGTATCTCCGGCAAAAACTGGAGCGAAGGACCGTGGTCGTATCGCCGGATGTGGGCGGGTTAAAAATGGCGTCCGCTTATTCCGAAGCGTTGCGGGCCGGTTTGGCGATCGTGGCCAAGCAACGTAAGAGCGCGACCGAGACTGAGGCATTGTATGTCATCGGTGAAGTGGAAGGCAGCGATGTTTTGCTGGTCGACGATTTAACCGAAACGGCGGGCACCTTGACGTCGGCATCGACGATTCTGAAGAAGCATGGCGCACTCGACATTTATGCTGCAGTTGCGCATGCCGTGCTGGTTGATATTGCGATCCCGCGGTTGCAAAAATCTGAAATTAAGGAATTGGTTACGACTAACAGCACGCCGGCGCGCACTATCGAAGGTTTTCCCGTCGAGGTGCAATGCGTTTCGGAACTTCTCGGCGAAGGAATGAAACGGATTCATAATGATGAATCGGTTTCGTCGCTGTTCAATATTGATAACGGCAAAAGTTAAATATGGCTAAACAAGTAAAACTGGCGGTTCAGCGTCGGGAAGCGACCGGCCGATCAGCCATTCGCAAACTAAAAGCGCGTGGAATTGTTCCTGCGAACGTCTACGGCGGCAAGGATAAGCCCCAGCCGCTTCAAGTCTCCCGTCGCGACATTAGCTTGATGTTGAGTCACGCCTCCAGTGAAAACATTCTCGTCGAACTCGAGATTGCCGGTGAAAAGGGGTCCCGCATGGCGATGATCCAGGAAATTCAGCATTCCCCGGTGGGCGGCGATATCTTGCACGTCGATTTCCATACGGTTTCGATGGATGAGAGGATTGAGGCGGATGTTCCACTCGAGCCGGTGGGTACAGCCAATGGAGTAAAGAATTTTGGAGGATTGCTCGAGCAGAGCCTGCGCACACTCGAAGTGGAGTGTTTGCCCCGCGATCTGCCGGATAAGATCACGGTGGACGTTTCCGCCTTGAACATTGGCGATTCAATTCACGTTCGCGACATCGAGTTGCCGGCCGGCGTGGCCGCGAAAACGCAACCCGATCTCACTGCATTTTCGGTTCTTGCCCCTGTGGTAGAAGAGGAACCGGTGGCGGAGGTGGCGGAAGCGGCGGCTGGGCCCGAGGTGATCAAGGAGAAGAAAGAGGAAGGCGAAGCTTCGGCAGCGGCCCCGGCTGGTGCAGCAAAGACAGCTGCTCCCGCTGCCAGGGAAAAAGAGGCCAAGAAATAGTTTTGATTGCCGATAGCGGACTGCCGATTGCGTGTTGAGTGCTTGTGGAAAACCACGCTTCACGCATTCGCTGTGTCGCGGGCCTGGGGAACCCAGGAGTAGAGCACGTCGGCACACGTCACAACATCGGCTTCATGGTGGTCGATTACTTTGCGGACCAGTTTGGACTAACTTGGGCGAAGTCGACCAAATGGGACGCGCTCACTTCGAAGCACGGCGACCTGTTTCTGGCCAAGCCGCTAAGTTTTATGAATCGGAGCGGTTATCCGCTCTTTGCGATCGCACAATTCTATAAAATCGAGCCAGCCGAAATTTTGATAGTCCTGGATGATTTCGCGCTGCCATTGGGCCGCATTCGAATTCGGACCGGCGGCGGAACTGGCGGTCACAACGGACTAGATTCAATTATCATGCAATTCGGGACCGAAGAAATTCCACGGTTGCGGATCGGGATCGGCGCCGCACCGGCTGCGGGCTCAATCGATTATGTGCTTGGTCGCTTTTTTGAAGAAGAGCGCCTGCTGGTGAAATCGGCAATTGAGCGCTCGGTCGAGGCAATCAAATGCGTGGTTGACAAAGGCGTCGTTGCCGCGATGAACACGTTCAATAAATTCGAGGAATCATGAATCGTTACGAAGCGTTGCTCGTTCTCAATACCCAAGGCAAAGACGAGACGGTAAAAGAGATTGTCGATCGACTCGAATCCGAGTTTGAGAAGGAAGGCGCGAAAATCGAGCAAGTCCAAAAAATGGATAAACGGCAATTTTCCTATGCGGCCGGGGAACTCGATGCTGGATACTACGTCAATTTCGTTTTCAACGCCGATCCGCAGTTGATCGCGAAATTGCGGACCAAATTTAGGCTCGACCCGGAAGTCTATCGTCAGCATTTTCAAAGCCTGAAGGCGAGGAGCGAAAAAGTCAGGAAACCGCCGAAAAAGGTCGCAGCCGAATAATAAGTTCGGTAAAAGAAGGCATGGCGAGTTTTAATAAAGTCATTTTGCTTGGAAATCTGACCCGCGACCCTGAGGTGCGTTATACCCCAAAAGGAAGCGCGGTGGCGGATCTTGGAATTGCCGTCAATCGGCAATACACGTTGGAGAACGGGGAGAAACGCGAGGAGGTCACATTTGTGGACGTCACTTTTTGGGGGCGAACCGCGGAAGTGGCGGGCGAGTATTTGAAAAAAGGACGTCCGGTTTTTATCGAAGGCCGGCTGCAGCTTGATACCTGGGACGACAAACAATCGGGACAAAAGCGGAGCAAGTTGAAAGTAATCGGCGAAACCATGCAGATGCTGGGAGGTCCACGCAGCGGCAGTTCTTCGACCGAGAATGGCGATGAGGGTGGCGGGCGCACTGGCAAACCCAGCGCACCGCCGAAATCAACTGTGCCAGCTGAACCGGACGACGACGAGATTCCGTTTTAGCCCGACTAAATCTCGTGTCTTGCGTTGCAGCGGTGCTTGTATCAAGCGCCGGACCAACCAAACGATCGCTCGCCACGGCGGGCGCCTCTACCGCATGAATTCCACCGAAGCGTGTATCGCACTCAACATGCTGCCTACGATGGGCCCAGTGCGCCTGCGCAGGCTGCTGGAAGTTTTTGATGAACCGGAGCGCATCCTGGAAGCGAGGCGGGACGAATTGCGCAGAATCGAGGGGATCGGCAGCGAGGTGGCAGAACAAGTTTCGAATTGGGAGTCGGTTGTCGATCTCGGCGCGGAACTGAAACGGATTTCCGATTTTGGTGCGAGCGTGATTACACAATTGTCACCGATGTATCCAAAGTCGCTACGTGAGATCCATTCGCCGCCCATTGTTCTTTATGTATGGGGCGAATTGAAGGAACGCGACCACTACGCCATCGGGGTTATTGGATCGCGCCGCACAACCCATTACGGAACCGAATCGGCCAAGAAACTTTCTTACCAACTGGCTTACGCCGGACTGACTGTCATTAGCGGTCTGGCGCGGGGAATCGACACGGCGGCACATCAGGGGGCTCTCGCCGCTAAAGGGCGGACAATCGCGGTAATCGGCTCGGGATTGTCGAAACTTTATCCGCCCGAAAATGCGGGACTCGCCGAAAAAATCCGCAACGGCAATGGTGCCATCCTTTCCGAGTTCTCGATGGAAATCGAACCGGACCGGCAGACATTCCCGATGCGCAACCGGATCATCAGTGGTTGGAGCCAGGGAATTCTAATCGTGGAAGCGGGCCTGAACAGCGGGGCGCTAATCACGGCGTCACAGGCGATCGAGCAGGGGCGGTCGGTCTATGCCGTTCCGGGCCACATTAACGCTCCAAGTGCCATCGGATCGAACCGCTTGATCCAGCAGGGCGCAAAGCTCGTGATGGACGCGTCCGACATTCTTGATGATTTGCAAATACTCCTGCCCCAATCCAAGCCGATTGCCAGCGCGGCACGGCCGCTGCCCGAATTATCCGAATCGGAGCGGAGTGTGTATGACGCCATCGAGGCAAGCGAAACCGCCATCGACGCCATCACGGCCAAGTGCAATTTGCCCAGCCCGACGGTCTCATCCGTGCTTTTGCGTCTGGAGCTGAAGCGGCTCGTTAAACAGTTGCCCGGCAAGTACTTCGTAAAGCTGGGATAGACGTTTTGAAGGGGCATCTCGCCCGCGTCTTGCTCTTAGCGATTTGCAATTCAGTCGAACCTGAGGTTCGATTCCACCCTTTTAATGGCCAAAACGCTTATCATTGCCGAGAAACCCAGCGTCGCGCGCGATCTCGCCCGCGTCCTCGGCAAGTTCAAACACGAGAAGGATTTTTACGAGAACGATCGCTACGTGATTTCCTCAGCCGTAGGCCATGTGGTTGAAATGGTCCCTCCGGAGGGGGCTGAAGTGAAGCGCGGGAAATGGAAGCTCGAGAATCTCCCGGTGCTGCCGGATCACTTCGATCTCGTGCCGAAGGAAAAAACAAAGGATCGCTTATACCTGCTCAAGAAGTTAGCCGAACGACCGGATGTGGCCGAGATCATCAATGCCTGCGATGCGGGTCGTGAGGGCGAACTGATTTTCCGCAATACCATGCGCTGGATCGGTGGAAAGAAGCCAACCCGCCGGCTTTGGTTGCAATCAATGACCGCCGATTCGATTCGCGCCGGCTTCGAGCGCCTGCGTTCCGAACAGCAGATGCGACCGCTGGCCGATGCCGCCCGGTCACGGGCTGAAAGTGACTGGCTAGTTGGCATCAACGCCACGCGCGCGCTGACTTCGTTCAATTCGCGCAGCGGCGGTTTCCAAATGACCGCGGCAGGCCGTGTCCAGACACCGACCTTGGCAATTTTGGCTGGACGCGAAGAAAAAATCCGCGGATTCAGGCCGCGTCCTTATTTTGAAGTTCATGCAGAATTTGGGGTAGAAGCTGGAAGCTATGCTGGCCGCTGGTTCGACGAGAATTTCAAGAAAAATGGAGAGGAAGACGCGCGGGCGGATCGAATTTGGGATCGGGAACGGGCCGCTGCCATCGAAACGAAGTGCAAAGGCAAAACCGGCAGCGTAACGGAAGAGAAGAAGCCGTCGAGTCAGCTTTCGCCACTGCTTTATGACCTAACGACTCTTCAACGAGAGGCCAATAACCGTTTTGGTTTGCACGCTCGACGCACTCTGCAACTGGCCCAGGCGCTTTACGAAAAGCATAAGGTTCTGACTTACCCGCGGACTGACTCGCGCTATTTGCCGGAGGATAATCTCGCGCAAGTGCGAAAGGTGATGTCGACTTTTGACGAGCCAAGCCTCGCGCGACACGCCAAAAAAGCGCTGAACAATGACTGGGTGAAACCGACTAAGCGCGTTTTTAACAACGCAAAAGTAAGCGATCACCATGCGATTATCCCGACAGGCACGTCGCCGGCACATCTCGATGAATTTGAGCGCAAAATTTTCGATATGGTCGCGCGCCGCACCATCGCAGTTTTTTATCCGGCCGCGCAGTTCGAAGTGACGACACGCATCACGCGCGTCGAAGGCGAGCCGTTCAAAACCGATGGGAAAATCATCGTCGATCCAGGGTGGCTGGCGGTTTATGGCAAAGAAGCCAATGGCGAAGACGACCAGGCGGTCGTTCCTGTTACAGCTAGCGAAACCGCTAAGGTTCTCGTCGTTGAAATCAAAGAGAATGAAACAAAACCTCCGGCCCGTTTTACGGAAGCAACTTTGCTTTCCGCAATGGAAGGCGCGGGCAAACTGGTTGAGGACGAAGAATTGCGTGAGGCGATGCGCGAGCGCGGACTCGGAACGCCGGCGACTCGCTCGCAAATTATCGAAGGATTGATTCACGACGGTTACATCGAACGCAAAGGCAAGGAAATCGTCGTCACGGCCAAGGGTCTATCCTTGATAACGCTGCTGCGAAATCTCCACGCCGACGTTCTCTCTACACCCGAGATGACCGGTGAATGGGAATTCCGTCTCAAGCAGATGGCGCACGGCAAACTCGACCGGAAGCATTTCATGGAAGACATCCGCGGGTTGACGCGCGAGATCGTGGAAAAGGTTCGCAATTTCCGGGGTGAAACGATCGAGGGCGAATACGCGACAATTGAGGCGAAATGTCCAAACTGTGGTGGAGGTCCGATTAAGGAAGATTACAAGACATTCCGTTGTCAAAACTGCGATTGGCTGATGTGGAAAACGATGGCCTCGCGCCAGTTCGAACCTGAGGAAGTCAGCGAATTGTTAGCGAAAGGACGGGTTGGTCCGTTACAAGGTTTCCGTAGCAAGATGGGACGGCCGTTCGAAGCGCTGGTCAAATTGGGCGACGACAAAAAACCGTTGTTCGACTTTGGCGAGAATGGCCTCGATGCGGAGCAGAAAGTAGATAAAGATAAGCACGAAGCCCTTGGACTTTGCCCGATTTGCCATAAGGGACAAGTTCATGTGCTGACCCGTTCCTTCGCCTGCGAAAATGCCGTTCACACCCCCAAGACATGTAGCTTTCGCGTGAGCAAAATAATTTTGCATCGCGAAATCCCAAAAGAACAGGTCCAGAAACTGATTACTACCGGGAAAACTGATCTCTTGCACAAGTTCATTTCGAGAAAGGGACGTCCGTTCTCCGCTTATCTGAAGTTGGAGAACGGAAAGGTCGGCTTCGAGTTCGAAGAGAAGAAACCGAAGTCGAAAAAGAAAACCGCGCCCAAAGCTGCCGCAGCGTAGAGGCCTCCGAGCATCTGGCAGAACATCATCCCTCAAACTTTCGCTCGGGATGACGGTTTCTGGGTCGCCTCCGTTTCGGCGTCGAAATGATTGACGCCACAACGTATTGTGTGATAGTGAGTGCTCCGACACTATGCGTTGCCCAAAGTGCGGATCGCGTGACGATAAAGTCATCGATTCGCGCCAGTCCCGGGAAGGCCTCAGCATTCGACGCCGTCGCGAGTGTCTAAAGTGCGCTTATCGGTATACCACCTATGAGGAAATCGAGCGTACCGACCTCCGTGTCATTAAACGCGATCGTTCTCACGAGCCATTCGATCGACGCAAGCTCGTCAATAGTTTAGCCAAGGCCTGTGAGAAACGTTCCATCAGTCTTGTCGTTCTCGAACAGACGGTCGACGACATCATTCATGAAATCGAGACTGGTGGCCGCGAAGTCACGTCGGCGCAGATCGGCACTCACGTGATGGCCAAATTGCGTGACATCGATGAAGTCGCTTACCTGCGGTTCGCGTCGGTGCATCGTCGGTTTGAACAGGTCGATGAATTTGTCGACGCCATCCAGGCGCTGGGACGGCGGGTAAAAACAAATGCACAGCAGCGCGAGCTTTTTCCCACGGAGAAACGATAGATATGGTTGCATTCAAAGACGAGTTTCCCTATTTGAAGGCTGAGACCGGCCAGCTTTTCGAATTCGATCGCAGCTGGTTGCGAGAAGCTATCACGCGCGCGGCCAACGACGCCGGGTATCCCAGTTGGTGGCTCACGGATCACGTGACCGAAAGTATCGCCTTTTATCTGCGGCTCCGGAATGACGAGAACTTCGTCGCATTCAATCAGCTCTCACAAACGGTTCGCTACGTTTTAAAAGTCATCGGCTACAAGGAAATTATCCCCCATTTCAGTCCCGAGCCGCCGCCGGTGACGATTTCATTGTTCGAAATCGCCTACGCGGCCGGTGCCGGATACGAACTGGCATTCTTCGAAATGTTGTCCCGCCGCCTCGACCTTTTGTTGCAAACCCACGTGACCTCAGTGCAGTTAATCGCGCTCAATCCCTGCGTGAAACATTTGCGTGGGAATCGAGTCTGGTCCCGCACCTGCGAAGTTCTGCGGACTGAGATCGTTTCCTTTGTCCGCGAAAAATTTTCGGTTGCGAAAGATTTGCCCGAATTAAACTGCTCGCTTCGTTAAGGACGTGACTGTCTTCGAGAAAATCATTGCCCGTGAAATTCCGGCCGACATCGTTCTGGAAAAGGAAAACCTGATAGCGTTTCGCGACGTTAACCCTCAGGCGCCCGTCCACGTCCTGATCGTCCCCAAACGCGTTCTTCCACGCTTACTCGATGCGAAAGCAAGCGATCGGGAGCTGCTCGGCGACCTCTTGCTCGCCGCGGCCGATGTGGCAAAGAAGCTCGACCTAAAAGGCGGTTTTCGGGTTGTGGTTAACAGCGGGCCCGATGCCGGCGAAAGCGTGCCGCATTTGCACGTGCACGTCCTTGGACAACGGCAGATGAGCTGGCCGCCCGGCTAATCTCCTTTCACGATTACTGGCGTATCGTCGGTCGCATTTTCAAAGAAGTGCCGTGCCATTCGCGTAGGCAGACGAATGCAGCCGTGCGAAGCCCGGAACCGCGGGACATAGCCGGCATGCATACCATAGCCGCCATTGAATCGCATGAAGTAAGGCATGCGCGCGCCGTCGAAATATGTCCCCGCAGGTTGCGGATCTTTGCGGATATCGATGTTGGATTTCACTACCTGGCCGCTGTGGCTAACAAAGTCGCCAAATTCACTCGAAATGTGGTCTTTATCCTTCTGAATTACACGGTAATGACCCGGCGGCGTGTCAAACCCGGGCTTCCCGGTTGAAACCGTGCTCTCCCCAACCAGCTGGTGCCCCTTGTAAAAATACGCCCGCTGTTGGGCCACATGCACGACGATCTTTGCCGGCCCTCGAACATGATCGCCGCGCCAGAAACCCTCCGAAGTTGTCGTCCCAGGGAACAGTTCAGGAAATCGCTGCGCGCCGGCAAGGAGCTCTTGACGAACGTCCGCGCAACCACTCAGAACAATCATAAGGGTGAGCGCGACGAAAACGGGCCCGATTCCCGGGCGTTTCGGTAGCACCGGCATATAATCCGTTGAGTCCAGGGCCCTCGTTATTTTCAACATAATTAAACTTGTCGGATTGTGGCAAATCGGACATGAAACGAGCAATCTCAATGCCGCTTTGCTAGCCTTGCCATGGGTTTGGAGCCGCTACCTTGCTCCATCCAAGTTTGACCCGGCAAGCAGACGGCATAGGCTCGGTTAATGGCTACAATTACGGAACCGGAAACGTCAGCGCGTGTAAATAAAAGCGTAAAAACGGTCCAGTCCCCGATCAACCTGATGGGCTGGATCGAACAGAACCGCGACAAGTTTAAACCACCGGTAAGCAATCGTTATCTCTACGATGGTCGCGATTTTTTTGTCATGGTGATCAAAGGTCCGAACGCGCGGAACGATTTCCATTTGGTCGATTCGGAGGAATATTTTTACCAGCTCAAAGGTGACATCAAAGTGCGCATCCGGGAAGGCGATCGCATCGTCGATCATCTCGTGCGCGAAGGAGAAACGTTTTTTATTCCGCCCAATGTTCCGCACGCGCCGGTGCGGCCACCGAATACAATTGGAGTTGTGGTGGAGCGACGGCGGCCGCCGGGTGAACATGAACACGTCATCTTTTATTGCGATAATTGCGGGGCGTTGGTCGAGGATATCGACTTCGATTGTGCGGATATTGTCGAGCATTTCAGCCAGGCGATGAAGGATTTCTGGGACGACGATGCCCGGCGCACCTGCAAAAAGTGCGGCAAAAAGGTCCCGCAGCCCGAGCCGGTGAAACCATTCTAGAGTGGCGCAACTTTTCAGGTTGCGATTTCTCGAGGACAGCAAGTTAGGAAACTTGCTCGACCATGAATGAAGATCGACCACCACACCCACATTTTGCCGCGCGATTGGCCAACGTGGCACAGGCATCTTACCTGTGGGGCCGATGAGCATCTTGCCCATCGTTTCTTTGCACAGAATCGTCAATGAAGATCGATCTTCATACGCACATTCTTCCACGCGACTGGCCCGATCTTGATTCCAGGTATGGCTATCCCGGATTCGTCCGCCTCGATCATTACAAGCCGTGCTGCGCGCGAATGATGATTGGTGATCGTGTCTTTCGCGAAGTCACTGACAACGTTTGGGACCCGAAACGCCGCATCGAGGAGATGGACTGCGAAAAAGTTTCGATGCAGGTGCTTTCGACCGTCCCGGTGATGTTTAGTTACTGGGCAAAACCAAACGATGCGCTCGATCTCTCGCGACGGCTAAATGATCACATTGCGAATGTTGTTCGCGCCCATCCCAGACGCTTTGCCGGTCTGGCGACGATCCCGCTTCAGGATCCCGATCTGGCGGCGCAGGAGTTGGAGCGGTGTGTGCGTGAGCTCGGGCTACGCGGTGCGCAGATCGGCACTCACGTTGACGCAAACCTGCATTCCGGGCGCATCGACACTTTGAATCTCGACAACGCCTCGCTTCAGCCAGTCTGGAGTGCGGCGCAGCAACTCAACGCCGCAATCTTTGTCCATCCCTGGGACATGGTCGGCAAGGAACGCATGCCGAAATACTGGCTGCCCTGGCTGGTCGGTATGCCGGCCGAGACTTCGCTAGCGATTTGCTCAATGATCTTCGGCGGAGTGTTCGAACGGTTTCCAAAGTTGCGCGTCGCTTTCGCGCACGGAGGCGGCGCCTTTCCATTTACCATCGGACGAATCGAACACGGCTTCCACGTCCGCCCCGATTTATGCGGCATCGACACCAACGCAACCCCGCGGAGCTATCTCGCCCGCGGGAAAATGCCGGCGCGATTCTACGTTGATTCACTCGTCCACGATGCCGATACCCTGAAGCTCGTGATTAAGCTATTCGGTGCGCAACGTGTGGCACTCGGCTCCGACTATCCATTCCCATTAGGCGAAGCACACCCGGGCAAACTCATCGCGTCGCTCAAGCTCTCCAGTAAAGAAAAAGCACGACTGCTTTCCGAAACCGCGCGCGAGTTCCTCGGTATCAGATCCGGATGATATCAACCTAAAGCGCGATTATTTGTCGGTTGGATTCAGGAATTTGAACGTCAGCCCGGCAAGAAGACCAGCCGCAAGTTCGGCGACGATGTGAATCCAAATGTCCGAAATTTTTAGCAATTTCATCACCGCGGCACCGATCGCGACCGCGGGATTAAACGCGCCGCCGGAAATCGCACCCACCGCGAATATGCCAGCTAGCACCGTGAAGCCGATGGCGAGACCGTAGAAACTATTGTCCAGCGTTCCCTTCGCTGTCGCGCAATTCAGAACCACATAGGCGAGCGCAAAGGTGAAGAGGAATTCGGCGACGAACACGACTGGAATATTGGTGATGTCCATTGGCGTCCCGCCTTTTCCAACGAGAAACATGGCAATAAATGCTGCGGCAATGCCGGCGACGATCTGAGCCACCCAGTATGGAACAACATCTTTCAGTTCCAATCTTCCGCGGATAAAAATCGCGAATGTCACTGCCGGGTTGAAATGCCCGCCCGAAATGTGCCCACCTGCGAAAATCATGACCATGAGCACTCCGCCGATGGCGAGTGCAGGGATGACCCCAGCTGCGTTGGGAATGACCGTACAGCCTACGGTCAACACAAGAAAGAAAGTGCCGATAAATTCTGCAATATATTTTCTCATTTATGGAATTCCTATCGAACCAGAACAGGGTGGGGAAGCAGTTTCTTCTGATTGGAGGGACACGCCGTATCCTGTCCCGCATTAGCACTCTGCACTCCAACCTTCCGTTGCCGGTCCGGTTCGGACTCACATTTGATGACGAATTGCCCAAAGATCGTGAAAAACTGGCTTGAATAACGATTCCTTCAAAAATGGAACGCCCGGCGAACCGCCGGTGCCTCTTTTCGCCCCGATCGTACGCTCGACCAACTTGATGTGCCGGTAACGCCACTCCTGCAGCCCCTCATCAAAATCAGTCATTAGCTCGAAAAGAATGGAGCATTCCGGGGCCTTTTTGTAGAGCCGCAAGATTTCTGTCTGCACTCGTTCGTCCGGCTTGTTCGCCAACGACAGGTCGCGATTCTTCATTTCCGCCGGAATCTGGGCGCCGCGTGTTTCGAGAAAATCATAGAAATGATCGATCACCGTGCGCTCCCCCAGTAATTCTTTAAGTCGATCGAACCCCGGGAAATCCGGTTTCACATAAGCGAGCGTCGAGCCCCGTTTGTATCCCAGCACAAATTCAATCTCTCGAAATTGCACCGATTGAAATCCGGAAGCCGTTTCCAGTCGGTCGCGAAAACTGGAGAACGACGACGGCGTCATCGTTTCAAGAATATCGACCTGAGCCACCAGGGTTTTCATGATTGTGCGAGTGCGCTTGAAGGAATGAATGGCCCCAAAAAGGTCGCCCGCTGAGAAATCGCGTTTAATTTTTTCGAACTCATGTAGCAGTTGCTTGAACCAGAGCTCGTAGGTCTGATGGATGATGATGAACAGCATCTCGTCATGCTCCGGCGGACTTGACCGCGGTTTCTGGAGCGTGAGTAGTTTCTCCAGATCGAGATAACTCGCGTATGTTAGCGGCGGCATTGGCTCATGCTCGCTTTAACGCTTTAACCTTTCAACGATTTAACGTGAGTTTTCGTTATTTCTCTCTTTACTTCGGGCATGAAGTTTCCTCGAAAACGCTGCGCGGAACTACTCGAGGAACAAGTCAACGCTTATATTCAAAGCGAAGTAGCGCTGATAAGGGCCGCGCAAAAGCTGACGCGCGGGGAAACCGAGTCACTTCATGACTTGAAGATAATATCTGTCCCAAGCCGCAGGGATACTTTCTCTCGATGAGAAGGGCCCCGGCTGATATCCCCGCGACGCGATCCCTTGCTGACTCAACTCGCAGACGTGCCAGTCCTGTCGATTCGTCGTGTCCCAGAATTCGATTGCATCGTCAGGATTAAACTTCTCGCGCTGGAAAGCATTCGGATGAAAAAACCAGTCGCACACGATGAGCGTCTGCCCCGGTGATTGTGGCCAAAGCTGGTGCACCATGACGTATTCCGGGTGCAGGCTCAGTAGCATGTTAGGGAAAATCGAGTAATAAAATACACGCCGCAGGTCTTCAATCTTTCCGACGAATGCCGCGCATGCATTTCCGCTCATGGTAAGGCTCTTCCCGGGGTTGATTTGCATAAATCCGCCGAGAAACGGACCGTCGCGCAGATCGTTCTCAGCCGAGTCGTAGGGCGAGATCTTTTGCAACTGTGGGTGTACACCCGGGCAGTGATAACACTCCGAATAATTTTCAAACATCAACTTCCAGTTTGCGCGCACGTCGTATTCGATTCGTTTCGCCGGTCGCAGGATCGACATGTTCCAATGCGAAAATTTACGACTCAACGGTGCGAACCACTTCTCCAGCGGCTCTGGATTCCTTTCCAAATTTACGAAAATCAAACCTTCCCAAAGCCCGAGATTCACTGGAGGTAAAGAGTAATCGGCCTTATCGAATCCGGACACCTCATCCATATGCGGCGCGCCCATCAACCGACCGTCCAGTGCGTAAGTCCAAGCATGATACGGGCACTGAATCGTCGATGTACGACCACACGCTTCCTCCTTCAGTCGGCTCCCACGGTGTCGGCAGACATTGTAAAAAGCTCTAATCTGACCCTGCTGGTCTCTGATTACGATCAAGCTCTCGTTAGCGACCGTTGCTACGAAAAAGTCGCCCGCACTAGGAAGCTGACTTTGGTGGCCGACTAACAACCATTCTTTCGAAAAAATCTTGCGCTGTTCGTCCGCAAAGACGTCAGGCGATACAAAGTATTTTTGCGGCAGCGATTTGCCGCCGACCGTCGCCGCCTCGAGGGTTTTACGAAAAGCGCGTGTCGCCTGCTTGTGCATAGTCGAGCAGAACGATTCTAACGCTCAAGCAGGAACCGACAACTCCGAACGTGCTAAACTCTCAGCGCTTGGACGGGATCAACCCGAGTGGCACGGCGAGCAGGAAGAAAGCAAGCCAGCAGTGCAACCGCGAGCAGAATGATCAACGCCAGCCCAAAAGCGATCGGGTCGCGCGGACTTACTTTGTAAAGCAGATTGCCCATCAATCGCGTGAGCAGAAGCGCTGCTATTCCACCGATCGCGATTCCTGCGATCGTTAGGCGCAATCCCCTTGAAAGAACCAGCCGCAATATGTCTCGTGCGCCCGCGCCGAGCGCCACTCGCATGCCAAGCTCGCGAGTCGACTGTGAAACCGAATACGACATGACCGCATACAATCCGATCGCCGCGAGAAAGAGGGCCATCCCACCGAAAATTGCCAGCAGCGCGACCGCCAGGCGTTGCGTGTAACTCATGACATCGACCTGCTCTTGCAAACTGATCGCATCCAGTGGCGCCAGGTTCGCATCAAGCGCATGTACTTCGCGCGCGAGCGCGTTGCTGATCGCGGCCGCGCTTTGGTCCGTCCGAATGATGATGTTGTTTTGGACGAAAAAGTTCTGGCGGACCGGTACGTAAAAAAATGGTGTCAACTGCTCAAGCTTGGTCCGGTAGTTTGCATTTTTTGCCACGCCCACAACTTCCATCCATTTGTCTTTGACCTTGAGGCGCTGACCGACTGGTTGTTTTCCCGGCCAATATTTTGTCGCCATTGCCTCATTGACGACCGCGACTGGCGGCGCGTTCTCGTCGTCAGTGCGGGCAAATTCGCGGCCAGTAAGAATCGGAATTCCGATTGTAGCAAAGTATCCTTCGCCAACTTCGTTGTAATCCGCCGCCAGCTGCTCATTGCGCGGTGGCTGGTAACCTTCGATCTCCAGGGGCGCGGAAGAGTAAACGCCATAGCTGAACGGCCTGAGCCGGGCCAGTGTTGCCGATTGAACGCCTGGAAGTGCCCGAATTCGCTCAAGCAATTGTTCGTAAAAAATTTTTGCCCGATCGGGTTTGTAGCCGGCAGAAAAAAGATCTACCGACGATACGACCACGCTTCGCGTCGAAAATCCGGGATCGGCATTTTGCATTCGCACCAGGCTTCGGAGGACTAATCCAGTTCCGGCAATAAGCACAAAACTCAGCGCCACTTGAACGAACACAAGCACCGAACGCAGTCGGGATCGGCCGCTGCCGCCGATCATTCCGCTGCCTTCACTTTTGAGCGCGCCCGAAAGATCGACATGGCTCGCTTGAATTGCCGGCACGAGCGCGAACAGCATGGTCGATCCGATGCAAACCACGACACTCAGAGCAAGAACGCGCCAGTCGAGGTGTCCAGGATAATCAATGGTGATTCCCGGAGTGCGGGCTGGAGCAACCAGCACGAGAGCGTTACGGCACCAGTACGCAACCACGATCCCACCAGCGGCCGCAATCAGGGACAGAAGTAAGCCTTCGGTGAAAAGCTGTTTTATTAGCCGCCGGCGCCCGGCGCCGAGGGCCAGACGCATCGTCATTTCGTGTCGGCGCAACAGTGACCGTGCCAGAAGCAAATTGCTTACATTCGCGCAGGCGATTAAAAGAACGAAAAACGCTACCACGGCGGTGATGCCAAGCGTCGACGACAGATTTGCCACGGCGTTGAATGGCGTTTTCGAGAGAGGCAGAATTTCAAAACGGTGCCCGCGGTTTGTCTCCGGAAAATCATTCTCGAGGCGTTGTGCGATCGTGTTCAACTCGGCCTGCGCCTGTTGACGCGTCACGCCTGGTTTCAAAAACGCGTAACCTTCAATCCAGCGCGCGCCCCGGTCTTCAAGTTTGTAGCCAGTCGAGTCGAACGTCTCCTGCATCGACGTCGGCACCCAGAAGTTAAATGAGTAGCCGATGAAGGTGCCGTGAAATTCTTCCGGTGTGACACCGACGATGGTATGTTGAACGCCATTGAGGAATTGGGTCTTGCCGACGATGTCTGGATCGCCCTTGTAGCGGTCCTGCCAGGTTAGGTAGCTAATTACCGTGACTGGATGAGCATTGCGCCCTTCGCCTTCCTCCGGTCGAAATCCACGGCCGAGCATCGGACGAACACCAAGCGCATCGAAGTAATTTGCCGAAACGATTCCACCCGAAGCCCGCTCCGCCCGGTCGCCGATGCTGAGCGTTGTGCCCATGATCCGATCGACAATGAACGACTCAAACAGAGTTGAGTTTTTTTGGAGATCGAGAAAGTCGGGATAAGACAGTCCTTCCTTTTCTGTAGTTCCCTGTTTGGTGCCAAAGAGCGCGACCATGCGATCCTGGCGCGCCACCAACGGGTAGGGGCGAATCAAAATTCCTTCGATCCAACTCATGACGGCCGCGCTAGTGCCGATTCCAAGCGTGAGACAAAGGATTGCCAGGATCGAGAATCCGGGATTGCGGACGAGCATCCGCGCGCCGAATCGGACATCTTGGACAAATTCGTCTGCCCAACGCCAGATCCGTTGTTCGCGCGCAGTTTCTTTGATTTGTTCGACGCCTCCGAATTGTCGGAGCGCCGCACAGCGCGCGTCATCGGCAGACATCCCGGCAGCGACATTTCGCTCAATCAGGAGATCAAGATGTTGCTGCATTTCCTCGGCCATCTCTGCCTCACGGCGGTTTTTTCGAACGAAACCGAACAGGCGAGAAAACCAGGCGCGAACTTGCGGCATAAGTGTTTCAGGTTCCTGAAAGGACGAGATTGATTCCCCTGGTAATCCGCAACCAATGGTCTTTTTCTGCTGCCAGCTGTTTTCGTCCCGCACTGGTCAATTCGTAGTAGCGCGCTTTGCGATTGTTTTCGGATAGGCCCCACGCCGTCTTGATCCAACCTTGTGCCTCAAGTCGATAAAGCGCGGGATAGAGCGAACCCTGTTCGACACGCAAGATATCTTTAGACGTCTGCTGGATCCGGTCCGCGATCGCCAGCCCATGTCTGGCATCGTATTGGAGCGCTTTAAGGATCAACATGTCGAGCGTTCCGTAAACGAGGTCGGGTTTCTCTTTCGCCATCGGGGTTTGATTGACCTAGACAGTCTTGGTGAGAGAATTGTTCAATCTTTTCCCTGGACTGTCAAGAGGAGAGTGCAGGGGCGTCGGCTGCACAGATCTGGTAGAGGCGCTCGTCCGCGACGCGCGGCTCTATCATGAGCCAGGCGTTTGGCGCCAGCATCTCTACGACTGCTGCCGTTTCTTTATCGCAGCACCGCTTTGTGAAACTCGTACCAATCGTCGAGATTGTTCAGGTTTACCGCGTCCTTCGGCGCTGACGCATCATCCGGCAGCCCGCAATTGCCTAGAACTTCTTTGCGCGTCTCGTCATCGTGATTATACCCGCGGACGGCCGTATTATGTTTCTCGATCGCCTGCCGGTTCAGTGATTTCGCATTCTTCTTCACCCACGCTTCGAACTGCGGATAAGTGGGTTTGCTTTTTTTGATATGATCCTTTACTGCCTGCTCCTCGAGACCGAGGCTAGCGCAGGTCATAGCGTCGAAACCTCTGCCAATACCGGGATAACCGGGAGCCAGTTTCCCCGACGCTTCCAGAGAGACTTTCTGCCACATCCGCGGCAGATGCAGGACACCAAGTGGTCCGGCCACGCCGGAACTAATCAACGGAACGTATGTATCGCTCATAATAAATTGATGGTTTGTTAGAATTATTACACCCGCACCAGACACAAAGACAACTCTGGTTGCGCGATTTTCGGGTTACTTCGGATGCTTGGTTTTCGCGGCCAGGGCCCGCTGAATCGCGAGAGCGTTAAGGATTTCCGGATTTCCTTGCGCCCACGCATTATCAATAGTTATGCGCTTGAAGCGCCATTTCCGTCCGTCGCGCACCAACTCGCAATCGTAGCGATTCATTAAAAGAGCATTCTCCGATCCGCGACGGGAACCTTGCCGCGGCATGAAATGCTGCGACATGACGTACGCGTACAACGTTGCCGAGTCGTCACTCATTTCTATTTGCAGATTGCTGACCGTGTGAGTGGTGTCGAGTGGGCCGAGCATGGGGATGAGTGCATCCACGATGGCTTGACGGCCCGCCAGTTTGGGAAAGTCCAGCTCAAGCTTTTTTCCGGCAGGTTTGAAATCGAAGATACAATCTTCCGTAAACGCTGACCCCAGCGAATCGGAATCGCAGTGGTCAAGGCCGAAAGCGTAGCGATGGAGCGCGTCAGCAATCTCGTAGCGATCACATGCCAGTTGTGCCAGGTCGGAGTTCATGAGGCAATTTAGTCTGTCATAGTCGATAAACCGGCAACTGCCGCTTCATAAACAGCCATGGTTTCTTGATCCGAGTTAACGGTAAAGTTCAAATCTCTCAACAATCCGTCGCTGATGTCATAAATCCAGCCGTGCGCGGACAGCTCCTGGCCGTTTTTCCACGCGTCGCGCACAATGGTGGTGCAACAGACATTGGCGACCTGTTCGATTACGTTCAGTTCGCACAGGCGGTTACAGGCTTTGTCATCACCGCCGGCGCGCGCCAGTAATCGATCGTGCTTCAGTCGCACATCTTCGACATGGCGAACCCAGTTGTCACTTAACCCAAGCCGATCCCGCCGAAATGCGGCCCCGACGCCGCTGCACCCATAATGTCCGCAGACAATAATGTGGCGCACCTTCAAGATCTCCACTGCGAATTGCGTGACTGACAGGCAATTGAGATCGGTATGCACAACGAGATTAGCCACATTGCGGTGAACAAATAATTCTCCCGGCGCTAGGCCAACAATCTGATTCGCGGGAACCCTGCTGTCGGAACAGCCAATCCAGAGATAGGCGGGCGATTGCTGCCGCGCCAAGTTCGGGAAAAACTCCGGATTCTGTTCCCGGATGCGCCGCGCCCATTTTCTGTTGTTATCGAAAAGGTGATCAAGCGTGTGCATCCCAACGTGTGAATTGAACCATTTCGGTTCGGTTCAATTGTATTAGTGAAGCAGCACTAGCAATACTGCAATGAGTAACAAAGATGCCGCGCCGATAAGGCTGCCGAAGACAAGGCGGTCTTGGAACCGGGCGCGTTTTGCTGCGGTGGAATAAGGCAACCGCGTAAATGTGACCATCGCATAAAGCGGCTGATACATCCCGGGGAGCAGACCTTCCAGAAGATGATCAAGCTTCTTCTTCGCGCGGAAGAGTCGCGATGCGGTTTTGTCTCGCATCTCGATAAAATTTTCGATTGCGAGATCTGCGAGCGCGTCCGTGTTCTCTTTGCGACGGCTGAAATATTCTGCGAACGCGCGGTGTCGATCATGTGGAAATTCTGCCAGGCATTCATCTAGCACAACGCAATCTTCGAAGGCGGCGTTCATACCTTGACCGTAGAACGGTACCACCGCATGAGCGGCATCGCCGACTAGCGCAACCTTGTCCCTAAAAAACCAAGGTGCGCAACGGATGGTCACGAGCGAACCGGTTGGATTAGTTGTGAAATCCTCGATCAGTGAAGGCATGAGCGGTACAGCATCGGGGAATTCTTCCGTGAAGAAGCGACGGATTTTGTCATCCGTCTTGGTAGTGGCAAAGCTACGCGGGCCTTCGAATTCCCAAAAAAGCGTGCAAGTAAACGAGCCATCTGGATTCGGCAGCGCAATCATCATGAAACTTTTGCGTGGCCAGATGTGGAGGGCATTTTTGTCCATTTGCCACGAACCATCGGACTGAGGCGGAATAGTAAGCTCTTTGTAACCATGGGCGAGGTAGCTTTCATCGTAAGCGAAGCCCGGAATTTTTTTCAGCATTGACTGACGCACGGCGGAGAACGCACCGTCCACACCGATGACGGCGTCGCCATGGGCTCTGACAATTTCCTGTGGTGGTGCGACTGACCCGCCTTGGCTGGGCTTCGGCGCGGCAGGCATCGTCGCCTCTGCAGAAGAGATCTCCAGATGTGCGATCGCGTGTTCGAGATCGATTTCGGTGCAGCGATGGTTGAAGTGAACACGAACATTCGGATAACGCTGCGCAGCCTTAATAACGGTGGTATTGAGCGCGGCACGACCAATCGAGTTGATGAATTTGTTTGGATCGCGGTCGTAAGGGGAAAAGTGAAGCGTGCCGGATTTGTCATGGATCATACGGCCGCGCATGGGAATGGCATGACGCAGCACTTCGTTGGCAATACCGAGTTGCTCGAGCGCGTAAATTCCGCGGGTCGAAAGCGCGAGATTGATCGAGCGCCCCCCAACGATATTTCCTTCGCGCGGATCAGCGCGCCGTTCATAAAGCTCGACCTCATAGCCGTGCCGGCCAAGGTAACCTGCCAGTAACCCACCGGCGAGGCCGCTACCAATAAGGACAAATTTCCCGGGCATGGATCAAAATCCTAACCGGGGGCTGATACCGATATCACGGTTTTTTCTGATCTCTGACATTCGATCTCCGAGTTCTCGTCCGCAATTTGGCACCGTGACTGCTCCCCAGGCGAGCATCACAATGAAATCCGAGCCGCATTCCCAAGGACTTGAGCCTCATGCCAATAGTCTCCAGCTGAAAGCTGTTCTCGTCGTCGATGATGACCAGCAACTTGCCTCGGCTTTGCAGTGGATTTTGGCGGACGAGAATTTTTTGGTCGATGTCGCTTTCGACGGCAAAGCAGCCCTCCTAAAGGTCAAGGCGCATGAGTACGACGCTGTCATCTGCGATTTGAAAATGCCTCGCCTGCGCGGGGATGAGTTTTATCTTCAAGCAAAGGAAATACGCCCCTCGCTGGCGGATCGCTTCATTTTCATCACCGGCTTCGCCACCGATGCAAGAATCGCCCTTTTCCTGACCAAGCACGACGTCAAGTACCTGGTGAAACCTTTCGCGATTCAGGGACTGATCACTTGCGTTCGGCAATTGCTTTGCTGATCTAGCGATCGAGGCCGGGTTTCTAGACGCCATCGCACGCAGTCGCCGTGACAAACCTAACTCGGGGTTGCCCTAGACTGACACTAATGCGCGCGTTTACCTACAAATACGTATCCGGTGTGCCGAAACTGGCGATGAGCTGGAGACTTGTCAGCCCAGTCAGCCGGAATGGCTGACTTCCAAAGAGCTTGCGTCATCTGATTCTGCGGCCCACGGTTCTAAAAGGGAAAATGCAACGAGATAACAATTCGATCCCAGGTTCTCAGCCGCCGGAACAAACTGGCGCAGCAAAATTGCGCGAGCCAGATCGTGTGGCCGCGGGCATCCGAGCGGTCACGGAAAGTTTGAAATTCACATTTCGCGAGAGTGGGTTCACTCGCGGCATCCGCGACTGGTTTAAGATCAATCAGAAGGACGGTTTCGCTTGTCAGAGCTGTGCCTGGCCGAGTCCGGACGTCGATCCGCATGTATTTGAATTCTGCGAAAACGGCGTCAAAGCAGTAACGAGCGAAGCGACACGGAAAAAGATCACACCGGAGTTCTTTGGTGAGCATTCGATTGCGGATCTACAGACGCGAACGGACCACTGGTTGGAACTGCAAGGACGTCTGGTCCACCCCATGGTCAAGCAGATGGGTGCGACTCATTACGAACCGATCGAATGGGACCAAGCCTTTGCGCTGATGGCGCGGGAACTGAATGCGTTGGAAACGCCAAATGCCGCGGCTTTCTATACTAGCGGCCGAACCAGCAACGAGGCCGCGTTTCTCTACCAACTTTTCGTTAGACAATTTGGGACTAACAATCTGCCCGATTGTTCGAACATGTGCCACGAATCAAGTGGCGCGGCATTGAAGGAAAGCATCGGCGTCGGAAAAGGCTGCGTAACGGTGGAAGATTTGGAGAAGGCCGACGGCATTTTCATCCTTGGGCAAAATCCGGGAACGAATCATCCGCGGATGATGACCACGTTGGAGCGTGCAAAGAAAAATGGCGCAACCATCGTAGCGATCAATCCGATGCCGGAGCCGGGATTGATGGCAGTGGTGAATCCGAATCCGCAGGAGTACCGAAACCCGTTAGCCTACGCGGCTAAGATGCTGTTCAATAAAGGGACGCAGTTGAGTGACCTTTGGCTACCCGTTCGCATTAACGGAGACATGGCGGCGATGCGCGGGATCATGAAAGAGATGCTCGCCGAAGAGGAGTGCAAGCCAGGCTTTGTCTTTGACCGCGCGTTTATCGAACAATACACCGTTGGCTTCGCTGCTTTCGTTGACAATTTACGCGCAACTGCCTGGGATGACATCGTTGCGGACAGTGGATTGAGCCGCGATCAGATTCGGCAAGCTGCTCGAATCGCGATGCGATGCAAACGCATCATTTGTTGCTGGGCGATGGGACTGACCCAACATAAGAACTCGGTCGCAACCATTCAGGAAGTGATGAATTTTCTCCTCTTGGGCGGTCACATCGGCCGGCCGGGAGCGGGGCCGTGTCCAATACGTGGCCATTCCAATGTGCAAGGGGATCGGACAATGGGGATTTGGGAGCGGATGGATGATTCGTTCCGTGAAAAACTTGGCCGCGAATTTCAATTTAGGCCGCCTCAAGAACGTGGATGCGACACGGTCGAAACGATCAAGCAGATGCACGACGGAAGAATTCGCGCTTTTTTTGGAATGGGTGGAAATTTTTTGGTTGCTTCACCTGATACCGAATACACGGCTCAAGCCCTACAAAGTTGCCGGCTGACGGCACATGTCTCGACGAAATTAAATCGCTCGCATTTAATCACCGGCGAGATAGCGCTGATTCTTCCCTGTCTGGGCCGATCCGAGATTGATCTCCAGGAGTCTGGTAAGCAGTTCGTTACGGTCGAAGATTCGATGGGTATCATCAATCCATCGCGCGGGCATGCCGAGCCCGCGAGCAAGCATCTCCGGAGCGAACCGTCAATTGTTGCGGGGCTCGCGAAAGCTACCCTGGGGCAACGTACGACTGTCGACTGGGATGGTTTGATTGCAGATTACGATCGCATTCGTGACCGCATCGAGCATGTGATTCCCGGATTTGAAGATTTCAACAAGCGAATCCGCGTCGATGTCTTCTATCTACCGAATGCCGCACGTGACAAACGCGAGTTTAAAAATAAGGAAGGCAAAGCGAAATTCATCGTTTCAGATTTACCGCGGCATGAACTTGGACCCGGGCAATATTTGATGACGACAGTCCGCAGTCACGACCAGTTTAACACTACGATTTACGGCCTGAGCGATCGTTACCGCGGTGTTTACAACGGACGTCGCGTTCTCTTCATGAATGTGAATGACATCAAGACTGCCGGCTTGCAGCAGGGGCAACTCGTTGATCTGATCAGTTACCATCGCAACGAGAAACGACGGGCGCGCCATTTCATGGTTGCACCAATGAGGATTGCGCGCGGTTGCACTGCGACCTATTTCCCGGAAGCCAATGTTCTTGTTTCAATCAATAATTCGGCTGATCGAAGCAATACGCCCGCAAGCAAGAGTATCGTGATCAGTATCGAACCATCGACCGATACCTCCGCCGCGGTGGATCAGATTCGACGAGAAGCAAGCCTCTAGGGGCGCACTATGAGCGCCGGATCTAGAGAGTTGCTCCGCCGCAGAATCATTCCAGTATAATGCGTTCGGTGTGCGCGTAGATGTTAAACGATGGCGGTCTGAGAAAACCAACGAGTGTTTGATTGCATTCACGCGCGAATTTCACTGCCAGCGTCGATGGAGCGGAAACCGAGGCAACAATGGGAATACCGGCGGAAAGTGCCTTCTGCATGATCTCGAAAGAAGCCCGTCCGCTAACGAGAAGTATGCAATTAGCCAGGGGTAATTCGCGATCGAGAAACGCTCGGCCAATCACTTTGTCGACGGCGTTGTGTCGACCAATGTCTTCCCTGACAATGCGCACTTGGCCGTTCAATCCAAAGAGACCGGCCGCATGAATACCGCCGGTGCGAGCAAAATCGCTCTGTGCTTCCTGCAATTGGGGTGGCAGCGAAAGCAGAACGTCGGTTGCGACTCGAACGTTTCTGAGCAATTCGATCGGCGGAAAATAGTGTCGAATCGCAGCGATGCTTTCTTTACCGCAGATGCCACAGCTCGACGAAATCGTGCCAAAGCGTTCGGTCGAGCGGAGCCTAGCTTTGACTCCCTCGCGCAAATGCACGCTCATGATGTTCTCGCGATTGCGCGCGCCAACGGGTCGCGAGAATTTGTCGACGGCATCCGGCGCTCGAACAATCCCTTCAGAAAGCAGAAAACCGGCGGCAAGTTCGTCGTCGCGTCCAGGCGTCCGCATGGTTGTGGCAAGGGTCTTGCGTCCAATTCGAATCTCGAGCGGCTCTTCAATGGTGAGGTCGTCGGGAAGATATTCCAACGTGCCATCCTGTTTGCGCCGGATAATTTTCCCGGATGCGATGCCCTCGTGTTTCACTGAACGACCACCAATGTTATCATGACCAGGGTGGAAATCTGTCACATTTACATTTCGCGCGGTCACAATTTTGTCGGTCACTATGGACGTGAGCCGGATGAATTCTCGATGATCGAGGTGCCAACCGTTGAATGCGTCGCGGGCCGCGGACTGCGGGGCGACCGCTACTTTAATTTCAAAGACAATTA
>DATELT010000150.1:0-2499 GCA_035276245.1 Chthoniobacterales bacterium | reverse complement strand
GCCTGGCCCTTGGCGTCGACGCGCGCCGTCTCCATATCATATAGGTATTCGTCGCCGGCGATCGATCCGCTACCGAGCGTGCGATCCGCGATCGCTTTGGCCAACGCATCCGCGTGTTCCGTTCTGACCCGCGCCTTTACGAGATAACGCATCACGAAATTTAAACGCGATACTCGCGATTTCCAAATTGGCGTGATTTCATAATTACGATGGAGGCACTGCGTTTATTCAAATCTTTGAGTCGGCCGCAGCGCAAGACGTTCATCGCTTGTTTCCTCGGCTGGACTCTCGACGCACTCGATTTCTTCCTCCTTACCTTTGTCCTTGGGCCGGTCGCACATGATTTCGGGCGAACCATCGAGCAGGTCACCTTCGCCATCACCATCACCTTGATGATGCGCCCTGTCGGTGCCCTCATCTTTGGATGGCTGGGGGATCGATTTGGCCGCCGCATCCCTTTGATGATCGACATTGTTTTTTATTCGGTCGTCGAATTGTTGACCGCCTTCGCGCCGAATTTTGCCACCTTTCTTTTCTTACGAGCGCTGTTTGGGATCGGAATGGGTGGTGAATGGGGACTTGGTGCATCGCTGGCGATGGAATCTCTGCCAACGCACACGCGCGGATTGTTCTCAGGAATTTTGCAACAAGGCTATGCCTTCGGTTACCTGCTGGCTGCGTTGGTTTATTGGATGGTGTTTCCGCATTTCGGCTGGCGCGGATTGTTTGTCGTCGGCGCGCTGCCGGCGCTGCTCGTCATTTACATTCGCGCGCATGTGCCCGAATCCCCGGTTTGGGAACGTAATCGCGCGAGCGGAAAGACCCGAAGAGTTGAGCTACAGCGGCTGCTCGTCGAACACGAGCAGCTGCTGATTTATGCAGCTCTGCTTATGACTGCCTTTAACTACATGTCACATGGCACGCAGGATCTTTACGCAACGTATCTGCAACAACAGCGCGGTTTCAATTCTGATCAGACGTCACGGATTGCAATTATTTACGCAGTGGGGCTGATCTGCGGCGGCACCGTGGTCGGTTATTTATCACAACACTGGGGGCGGCGTCGCGTCATCATCTTATCCGCGATCTTTGGAATATTACTTATTCCGCTCTGGATTTTCGCCCCGAATACGGCGTTGCTGGTCATGGGCGGATTCTTGATTCAATTCATGGTCCAAGGGGCATGGGGTGTCGTGCCAGTGCATTTAAACGAAGTTTCCCCGCCGGATTTTCGCGGGACCTTCCCGGGACTGGCTTACCAACTTGGAAACTTCGCAGCAGCCTACGCCGCGCAACAACAAGCCTGGTTGGCCGAGCGTTTCCATGGAACAGACGGAAAGCCGAATTACGCTTTAACAATGGCGGTGGTGGCATGTCTCGTTTTCCTCGCCGTTATTTTTCTCACAGCGATCGGTCCAGAAAAACGCGGACGGGAGTTCTGATACCCTCTTCTATAGCGTACAGCCCAACGAACAAAGCGGGTCAGCTCTCGGGACTCTATTGTCCGCTTAACGTCGGAGACGCCAGGCCAGGTCCTTCCCCTGGCGGTGCCAGCGCCGGCTTCCGCTGGCGTCTCGGCGGCGGTGGCGGCGCCTGCGCCTGCGGTTGCGGTTCTTGAGTTGCGACCGTAGCAGCTGCGGCTGCGGTCGCACTTGTTTGATAAACACCAGCGCCGCGACGTTGCTCGACGATGGCGTGCGCGATCTTGTCCGCCAGCAGCTCGCGATAATCTCCGTTGCGCGCTTCGTTGCCTTCGGAGCGATTACTCAGATAACCGCATTCCACCAAGACCGCGGGATAAATTGCTTTTCGCACCACCCGATAATCGGCGGTGTGCACGCCACGATTGACCGCGCCCTTAATCGAGCAAAGCCGATTCTGGATATTTTGCGCCAGTTCCGCTGCATACGGTGAACGATAGTACGTCTCAAATCCTTTCACCCCGCGTCGCCGCGAATCATTGAAGTGAATGCTGACGAAAATCGAGTTTGGCGTGCCGTTTTCAATATCAACCCGCGTGTCGAGCGGAACAAAAACATCGTCCGTTCGCGTCATCACGACGTTGAGTTGGGAGTCCTTCAATTTGCGGCTGAGCCGGGTAGCGACATCAAGAGTGACCATCTTTTCCGGCGGACCGTATCGACGGTAGGCCCCGCTGTCGCGTCCGCCGTGACCGGCGTCGACCACGACGGTAGTGAAGGAACGGCTGGTGTTCTTTAGTTGCTGCTGCGGTTGTGAGACCGTTCCGCATCCAGCAAGAAAAAGCGCACCGACGGCGACTACGATGGCCCAATTCCGACCCAGCATTGCGTTTGATAAACGAAGTGCATCAGGCTGACAAATCTTGCGAAAAAAAGATGCCACGGCACTGTGATGGTGCAAAAACCGCTTGTTTTTAGCGTGACCAGATTTAAAGGCGTGTCTCACGTGTATGCGACCTAAATTAGTAGCAGTTCCTGTGCTTTTGGCCCTCGTTCTGGCGACCTGTAACAAGAAGCA
>DATELT010000149.1:0-2580 GCA_035276245.1 Chthoniobacterales bacterium | reverse complement strand
TTTCGATGCTACTGATCCCGCGAATCGCTTCGTCCGTGTTCGGGAAATGTTTTCCGATGTCACCGGCGCCGAGCGCGCCGAGAATGGCATCGGCGATGGCATGGGAAAGAACGTCAGCGTCGGAATGTCCTTCAAGCCCGCGCTGGTGCGAAATCTCGACACCACCGAGAATAAGTTTGCGCCCGCTCACTAGACGATGCGCGTCGTAGCCGATGCCGCAGCGAAACGCACTCACAATTTCAAATCGATGACGCCGTTCGACGCGATGATGCTATAACGTTCGGGCATGTCGGAGCGCGGTTTCATTTCTACCGAACCGCCGGCAGTTTCTACCAGTATCCAGCCCGCCGCCACATCCCACAGGCTAATTCCCTGCTCGATGTAGGCATCGAGACGACCGCAGGCGACGTAGGCCATGTCGAGCGCGGCGCTGCCGAGCAATCGGCATTTCCGTGCGCGATGCACCATTGTTTGCAGCAAGGGAATACCAGCTTCGATGGTGACGCCTGTCTTCGACAGACCAACCGAAACGACCGCCTCCGCCAAATCCGCTCGTTCGCTCACGCGAAATTCGCGTCCATTCAATTTCGGCGTGGTCCCTTTTTGGCCGATCCAAAGTTCATCGCGAATCGGATCGTAAATTGTGCCGACAATGATCTCGGCTTTGCGTCGCAACGCGATCGAGACGCAAAAGTGCGGGATGCCGTAATAATAATTCACTGTTCCATCGAGCGGGTCGACCACCCATTGAAACTCGCTCGCTTGATCGCCCACAACTCCTTCTTCGCCGTAGAGCGCATGCTGCGGAAAATCTGTAAGCAGGGATTTTGTGATCAATTCCTGAACCCGCACGTCGATTTCGAGTTTGATGTCGTGTTTGGTGGTTTGATTCACCTGTTTCGGTTTCTCGAAATTCTGCCGCAGTGTTTCGCCGGCGGCGCGCGCCGCGTTCACAGCTGCATCGAGATAATGCTTCATCAGGAGATTAGCTCGCACAAAGAAGACAAACTGCACAACGGAAAACGAAACAGCATTCGCGCCTCTCATTTAGAAAGTGAGCTCTGCAAGCCCGCTGGTGTGGCAGAACTTCGCCGTCCACTAATGCGTCAAAAAAAACGGGAGGAGAAATGGAATTCTCCTCCCGGGTTGAAGTTTGGGTTATGGCTCCAAAAAGTTTTCGGAGCCGTGAAGCGCACTAAGGCCTTAGTGCTTCTTTTTCTTCGCTGATTTTTTCTTGGCCGCTTTCTTTCTTTTTGCTGGCATCGACTATTCCCCCCCTTCAGTCCGCAATCGCGGTGGGTCTGTGAAGAGTTTGAGCAACTTCACTAACGCTTTCATTCATCCTCAGAAATTTTTTGTCAAAACTTTTTTCGCGTCTGCGCAAATTTTTTTCACGAGCGTGCGCGCGATAATTTTCTTGGATGCGCGCGAAATTTTTTCGATTTCGCCATTCCGCGAGAAAATCGTGACCGCATTCTTATCGCTTTCCATTCCGATCGTTGGATCGCTTACATCGTTCGCCACAATCATGTCGCAGTTCTTTGTAGCAAGTTTCGCGCGAGCATGGTCTTCCATGTCATTCGTCTCCGCCGCGAAGCCCACGACAAAGAAATTTGGGGAACGCGGAAGTGATTTCAAAATGTCCCGGGTCGGGATCAGATCGAGCGAAAAATTTTCGTCGCGCTTTTTGATTTTCGTTTTGGCCACGCGTGCCGGTTTGTAATCAGAAACTGCTGCGCACATGACCAGCGCATCACAATCGCGCACCGCCTCGTGCACGGCAGCGTGCATTTCATCGCTTGTGATCACGTTCACCAATTTTGCGCCGACGGGCGGCGCAAGATTCACCGGTCCGGAAATCAAAATGACGTCGTGATCTGATTCGAGCGCGGCTGCGGCGATGGCATAGCCCATTTTCCCCGAGGACCGATTGCTGATAAAACGAACCGGATCGATCGGCTCGCGCGTCGGCCCGGCCGTGACGACAAACTTCACGCGATCAATCGGTCGTGCCGGTGCAGAAGAAATTCGGCGCGAAAAGCAATGTCTTCCACTTTCCAGAGCCGGCCGATCCCTTCATACCCGCAGGCAAGCATCCCTTCTTCGGGACCAATGAATTCGACGCCACGCGATTTCAGTTTCTCCACATTTTCCTGGGTCACGCCGTTCTCCCACATTTTGCCGTTCATGGCTGGCGCTAGCAGAACTGGTGCGCGCGTGGCCAGGGCAATGGCGGTGAGTGGATGACCAGCCAGACCGTGCGCGAGTTCGGCGATGACATTCGCCGTGGCGGGCGCGATCAAAAGTAAATCGGCGTTATCAGCGAGCTCAATATGACCGGGGCGCCAATTTTCCTTTTCGTCGAAGAAACTCGTCATCACCGGATTCTTCGAAAGCGTTTGCAATGTTAACGGCGTAATGAATTCCGCCGCGTCCGCTGTCATGACAACGAAGACGTTGTGATGCTGCTTCACGAGCAGACTTGCCAGATCTGCTGCCTTATAAGCGGCGATTGATCCAGTGACACCGAGGACGACGGATTTTTGGTTTTTTATCTTTGATTTCTGCGCCATGGCGAAG
>DATELT010000148.1:0-6985 GCA_035276245.1 Chthoniobacterales bacterium | reverse complement strand
TGCGACTGCACACCGTCTGTGAGAGCGCGCAATGCCCAAACCGCTGGGAATGCTGGAGTCAGGGCACGGCGACGATGATGATCGCGGGCGATCGGTGCACGCGAGCCTGCGGATTTTGCGCGGTGACGACAGCCAAACCGTTCGCCTTGGAAGAGGACGAGCCGCAACGGGTGGCCGAAGCCGTACGGCGAATGAAGTTGAAACATGTTGTCATTACGGCGGTCGCGCGTGACGACCTGCAGGATGGGGGTGCCGCACACTTCGCACACACGATCAACGCCATCCGCGAAATGGACTCGACAATTATCATCGAAGTGCTGGTGCCCGATTTTCACGCCCAGGATCGCTGCATCCAGACTGTGCTCGACGCGGGACCGGACATCTACAATCACAACATGGAAACAATCGAGCGCCTCACGCCCGCAGTCCGTTCACGCGCGAAATACCGGACATCTTTGCGGGTCCTGCAGTCGGCAAAAGAGCTTTCGCCAAGAGTGGTGACAAAAAGCGGCGTGATGCTTGGCCTTGGCGAAACGGAACCGGAGTTGTTTCAGACGATGGACGATCTCCGCGATGTTGGCGTACAGGTTCTAACAATGGGGCAATATCTCCGGCCCAGTCCGCAACACCTGCCAGTGTTGGAATACGTCACGCCGGAACGATTCGAATTCCTGGGTGAAATCGCACGCAAGAAAGGCTTCGATCATGTCGCGTCCGGCCCGCTGGTGCGCAGTTCCTATCACGCGGCGGATTTTCATCCAGTGGTGCGATAGCAAAGTTACGATCCACGTGGGAGAGCATTCCGTGCAGCTCTCGCTTGGCATTAAACACGCTGTTCCCTACCATTCCAGGCCGGTCAATTGGATTCTGCTGCATTGAATCATAAGAAAATGGATATGCCCGATTTTCGGAGGGACATGCTTCCGTATGTCCTGGATGCGCGTAAACGCCTCCCTTCAACTCGCGTTCCTTTCCGCTGGTTTTGAGTGGTAGCGAAATGAGCGCGCTGACGAACAACTCGACGATCGCGGCGGTGATTCCGGCATATCAGGAGCAAAAGCATGTCGGCGAAGTCGCACAGCGCGCACGAACGCAGCTGGAACATGTTCTGGTAGTCGATGATGGATCAACCGACGCAACTGCGGACAGCGCCCGAGCCGCCGGAGTCGATGTCGTCGTTCATCCGCAGAATCGGGGCAAAGGTGAATCAATCAAGACTGGGCTGCGTTATTGGTTCGATCGGGGAAGCGAATATGTCGTGGTTCTTGATGCCGATGGTCAACATCTGCCCGAAGAAATTTCGCGTTTCGTGGACGCGACCGAAGCCGAGAGCGACGCAAAAATCTTCGTCGGCTCGCGAATGGACGATACCAGAAGCATGCCGGTGCTACGACGGATGGTGAACCGTTATATGAGCAACAAAATTAGTCGCATTTGCGGGCAACAAATTCCCGACACGCAATGCGGGTTCCGCATGCTCCATCGCGACATCATCCCGGAAGTTCTGAGCGGTGCCAGTCGGTTCGAATACGAAACCGAAATGTTGATCATCGCGAGCAGGAAGGGATATCGCATCGCGTCCATTCCCATTACTACGATCTATTGCGATGAAGTTAGCAGCATCAATCCGGTGCGTGACACGCTGCGTTTCTTCAAGTTGATGCGGCGATACAAACGATTGTAAGACAGCCGCTCCGGCTGCGCGTTCGGAAGTTAGGCTTCCAGCCATTCGACAGTCCGGCTCAGACCTCGGCCGAGTCAGCCAAAATGGCCAATTCGAGCTAAATCAAACCACGCCGTTTGAAGTCGCCGATATTCTCGCCGGCGGAACGCTCGATCATTTCGATGGTGAACTTGAGCAGACAAACCTCCCAAGCTTCGTCTACTCCCTGAATAATGGCGCCGTTGATGTCACCCGAATTCTCGACCGCGCGCCGTGTCCGGTCGATAACCGACTGCAATGATGCGTTCACGGTTTCTTCAGTGACGCCAGATTTGCGAAACTGAAATCCGTAGCGCAAGACCGCGATTTGACGTGCCTGTTCGCGCAAACGGTCGACATACTCCTGCGCTTTTTCGCCGAACCCTTCCAGCATCATTCGGCAAAAATATTCCGGGCTCAGAATTTTCGGGCGCTCGGCTTCTATCCGACCGGTGCGAATCCGGACTTGATCGACCCGGTCCATCAGCTCGGAGATGAGATGAAACTCAAAACTGGTGTTGCCAAAGGACGCGATCTGCCGCTCCGGCGCGAGAATAACCCGAGTATTCTCAATCGCGTATTCGATGTCGTCTTGTTTCAAAATGGGCGCGGGCGACAATACAGTGCCGAGCTTCGATTTCCAGCAGCTGCTGGTTTAAGCGATCGACCCTAGGGCGCCTCCCGCATTAATTCCGCATCAATCCTGGCTACTTTTTCTCCACGGAGGCGAGGAATTTTTCGTAGCCTTGATCCTTCATTTGCTCTAATGGAATGAAACGCAAAGCGGCCGACTCTATGGCGTAGCGTTTCCCAGTCGGCGAAGTCGGATCCGCAAAAAGGTGACCAAGATGGGCATCACTTCGCTTGGCGCGGACATCGATGCGCTGCATATCGTTTGAATTGTCCTGTTTTTCGACCAGAAGATCATTTGAGATTGGTTTAGTGAAGGTCGGCCGGCCGGTTCCCCCGTCGAATTTGTCAACGGAACTGAAGAGCGGTTCACCCGTAATGATGTCGACGTAAATTCCGGCGCGCTCATTGTTCCAGAATTCATTCTGGAATGCGGTCTCAGTGCCGTTTTCGCGAACCACACGATATTGCTCCGGTTTTAATCGCCTTCTCAAAGTAACGTCGTCCGGCACTGGGCGATTCGGATCGAAAGTTGTGATTTCCTTTTTTTCTTCATGCGAGGCAAGAAACAAGTAGACGGCCCCTGCCGCGAGCACGACCGCGATTCCGAGACCAATGTAGGAGCTGAGAGTCGATCTCTCCTCACTCGTGATTCGACTCGTGATTCGCTCACCGGCCATGACGCTCGCATTCAATCAGAAGTCCCCCTTTGTCGCCACTTTATTTCTTTAGACATGTCAAATCAAATCCCAGGCTCAATCAACGGAGTCTCGGTTACTACGTCGGCCGCGACGCGTTTGATTGTGCGCCAGCGCAAAACTGCTTCAGCGGAAACAAGCGCGAGCGCGATCCAGATGAGCAGAAAAGTGACGAAATGCTGGCGGGTGAACGTCTCATGATAAACAAACAGCCCGAGGAAGAAACTAATACTGGGCGAGAGATATTGAAGAAAGCCGATCGTGACCAAGCGCAAATGTCGCGCCGCATAACCAAACCAAACCAGCGGAACAGCGGTGACGACTCCAGTCGTCGTAAGGATGGCGGAGAGTGAAAGGTGCGAATAGCCAAAGGTCAGGGCATGGCGACTGGCAAGAAGAGCAAGATAAAATACCGCCAACGGCAGAAGGAACATTGTCTCCAGAAAGAGCCCTGGAATGGCAGCTGTGTGAGATTGTTTTCGCAACAGTCCGTATAGGCCGAAACTGCTACACAGCCCCACGGCGATGGACGGGAAATGCCCATAACCGAGAGCAAGAACAGAGACGCCGATCGCGGCGATGAGAATAGACGCGATCTGCCAGGCGCTAAGTCGCTCGCGCAAAATCACGGCCCCGAGCAAAACGTTTACCAGCGGCGTCATGAAATAGCCCAGACTAGTTTCGAGGACGCGGCCGATGTTAACTGCCCAAATGAAGAGAAGCCAGTTCACGCTAACCATTACTCCGCTGCCGAAACAGAATAGTGCGCTGCGGCGCGAGCGAAGGTTTGCGATCACTTCCGGCCAGCGCCGTTGCCAGCTAAGCAACACGCCGAGGAAGACAATGGTCCAGACAAACCGGTGCGAGAGAATTTCCAGCGCCGGAATTTTGCTGAGCAGTTTCCAATAAATCGGTACCAGTCCCCAGGTTGCGAAGGCGGCGATCCCGGCGATGAAAGCAGACGTGTGTTGCGGATCAGATGACCTGCGCATGCTTCGCTCGTATTTTCATCGATCGCATGAATTCGCAACCGTTCGCCCCGAAACGTCCAGGCGCGTGACTTGCCGCCGGTGAGATAGTCCGTAATGACGATTCTGGAGCATGATTCCGTGAAATCGTTTTTTGCCGAATTAAAGCGTCGTAAGGTCCATCGCGTTGCCATTGCCTATGCGGTCGCCGGCTGGTTGCTGATTCAAATTGCGACGCAAGTTTTTCCATTCTTCGAAATTCCAAACTGGGCGGTGCGCCTGGTTGTAGTCATTCTGGTCTTGGGATTTCCGATTGCCCTGATCTTGTCGTGGATATTTGATCTGACTCCACAGGGAATCATGCGAACCGATGAAGCCGACCGAGTGTCGGCCCCGCCGACTGGAATCAACCCTGCTATGACGAGAAATATTCCGGAAAAAAGTATTGCGGTTCTGCCATTCGAAAATCTGAGCGATGATAAAGAGAACGAATACTTTGCAGCCGGCGTTCACGACGACGTCCTCTCGAGCCTAGCAAAGGTCTCAGACCTCAAAGTGATTAGCCGCACCTCGGTTCAGCAATTCAAGAGTGGCTTGCGCAATTTGCGTGAGATCGGACGGGCGCTTGGAGTTGCACATATTTTGGAAGGAACCGCGCGTCGCGCCGGTAATCGCGTGCGGGTGAATGCGCAGCTAATCGATGCCCGAAGTGACGACCATCTTTGGGGAGAAACATTCGACCGTGAGATCACTGATCTTTTCGCCTTGCAAAGCGAATTAGCGGAACGCATCACGCAGGCGTTGCAAGCGAACCTTTCGGCACGCGAGAAAACGAATCTGCAAACCCACCCCACCCGGGACATCCTCGCCTACGAACTTTTTCTCCGGGCCCGTGAACTATTTCATTGGGCTGGGAGCGGATATTCACCCGACAAAGGAGCACACGCTCTGCGGTTGATCGAGGAGGCGGTTGAACGCGACCCGACGTTTGCGCTCGCTTACGCATTGAAGTCACGCCTGCATTCCGAAGTGTATTGGTTTGGCTACGACAAAAGCAGGGCGCATTTGGAAAAAGCGAACGCGGCTGCAGAAACTGCCTTGCAACTTCAGCCGGATCTCGGTGAGGCACATCTGGCGAAAGCTTTTTACTATTACTATGGTTTCCGCCGTTACGATGTCGCCAAAACCCATGTCACGGCCGCCGTTCGCGCCATACCCAACAGCACCGACGTACTTATCGCTGCGGCAGCGATTGCGCGCCGCGAGGGGAAATGGCAGGAAGCGCTGAATCATACGGAACAGGCGCGTGACCGCGATCCGCGAAGTCTTTTGGTGCTTTGGGAGCTGTTTGTAAACTATCTAGCAGTTCATCAGTACACCAAGGCGGAAGAAGCTGTAGGAGAAGCGCTTTCGATCTCGCCGACCGCGCCTTTCTTTATCCTTGCTTCTGGTGCGATCGCATTGTTCCGAGATGGCCTCACTGCTCCGCTTCGTTCCTTGCTGGGAAAAATCCCGCGCAATTTCGATCCCGGTGGCGCCATCAGCACGATCGGACTTCGCCTGAGTCTAATGGAGCGTGATCTGGAAGAAGCCGAACGCGTGCTTGCAGCCTGCGTGCACGAAAAACTCGAAGAGGAAGGCTTAAGCGGAGTGGCTGGAGCGCTCGACGGATATATCGTGCCGAAAAGTTGGTATGCTGGATTGATCGCACACGCCCGAGGTGACACGTCAACAGCACGCGCCGCGTTCGAGCGGGCCAAACGAGCGGTAGAAGATGATTTAGCGCATTGCTCCGAAGACGCAAAAAGCCTCGTTATGATGGCAATGGTTCACGCTGAGCTCGGAGAGAAAAACGATGCACTCCGTGCCGCAGCCCGGGCCGGCGAGTTGTTGCCCATCAGTAATGACTCGTTTGATGGACCGATCCTCGCGACAACGCTGGCGGCGATAAGCGCGAAGCTCGGCGACAAGGACTCCGCAATTCAACAGTTGCAATCGCTGGTCGGGATTCCGAATGGACCGACGCCGGGTACCTTGCGAGTCGAACCGGAGTGGGACTCTATTCGGGACGATCCACGCTTCAAAAAGCTGGCAGCGGGATAAAGCCTAGAGACAGATCAGGTAGCGGTCTTTGAAGACGGGACGTCTGGAGTGCGCAGGCACAGCATCGCGCCGAGGACGCTTTTTTTGCGAAGAACCGTAGGTGGCGGTGTCGGCTGCGGGTTGCCAACGCGGTCAAAAAAATTAGCGCGAGGACGCGGGCTTAAGCGACTTGGGCAAGGCCATCATGGAATCGTTGCCGATCATAATATAACGGCCTTGATAGGGCGGCGAAGGCCGCGACGGAAAGGGCGAACGAATAACGGCGCTCGCATTACCGACGACAGCGAGCATCGCTACCACGACACTTAAACAAACCGCTTTCACAATGTACCGATATTGCAGCAAATGTGCCAACCGTGGCCGTTTTTATTGAAATTTCAGGCGGGGATCCAGAAAAAAGTAATCGCGCAAGCGAGCATCGCCGTAGTCAGCCAATCGAGCACCTGCCCCACCACCACCATGGAGTGTATCCGAACGTAGATCGCTGCCTCGATCGCTACCGGCGCGGCGACCGCGATCCAGATCATGGCGGCAAAACGCAGGGCCCCGACTACTCCATCAGCGAAAAAGCCGACATGAAACCGCGCGACCAACACATAAAGAAAGGAAATGGCAATCGCCGAGACCACGCGCACGAGGCTGGAAAGCGCGTAGTTCCGCGGCCCTTCCGGTCCCCACGTTTCCGGAGTAGCGCGCTGGTAACGATGGAAAACCAGTCCCATCCAGAGCCAACTGGTGAAAAGCGAGACAACTCCGGCGATCAAGCCGGGAACGATGGCTACGCGCAAAGTGTTCATAAATCAGCAGCGTAACGAGAACCCGCGCCTGTGAACAGAATTTTACGCTTACCCTTATCCGGTCCTGGTAGTGTTATCGCCTGTGAG
>DATELT010000147.1:0-9549 GCA_035276245.1 Chthoniobacterales bacterium | reverse complement strand
TTTCTTTTCGCGAGCGGTGTGGGGCGTAAAATCAAGATCACATTCTTCGTCCGGATTATCTAGATTGATCGTCGGTGGAATCACACCATCACGGATGGCCAGAGCGCACACTGCCATCTCAATCGCTCCGGCTCCGCCGAGGAGATGGCCCGTCATCGATTTGGTGGAGCTAATCGAGACAGTCTTGGCCCGCTCACCGAAAACCGACTTGATCGCGCGCGTCTCGGCCACATCGCCAAGTCCGGTCGAGGTCGCGTGCGCGTTAATGTAATCAACCTGATTGACAGACAATCGCGCGTGTTCCAAAGCAAGTTCCATTGCCTTGGCCGCGCCTCCTCCGTCGCGTGGCGGCGCCGTCATATGATATGCGTCCGCACTCAGGCCGTAACCAACCAACTCGCAGTAAATCTTCGCATTCCGCTTTTTCGCATGCTCGAGTTCTTCGACCACAACAACGCCTGCGCCCTCGCCGATGACAAACCCGTCGCGGTCGCGATCCCATGGCCGCGAGGCGTGTTGCGGATCGTCATTTCGAGTGCTCAATGCCTTCATTGCGCTGAAGCCAGCCAGACCGATGGGGATAATGGCCGCCTCCGAGCCGCCGGCCACGAAGACATCGGCATCGCCGAACTTAATCATGCGCCAGGATTCGCCGATGGCGTTGTTCGAGGTTGCGCAGGCGGTAACGATGCACATGTTCGGTCCGCGCAGTCCGAATTCCATCGAGATCAATCCGCTCGCCATGTTGCTGATCAGCATGGGAATGGTGAAGGCGGAGACGCGGCTGGGGCCTTTCGAGAGCAGAATGGTGTATTGATCTTCCAGCGTTTTTAATCCGCCGATACCGCTGCTGACGAGAACACCAAACCGACTTGGATTCTCGTCCGCCATTACGATCCCGGAATCGGCCATTGCCATTTTCGCCGCAGCCATAGCCAACTGAGCGAAACGGTCGGTGCGCCGTACATCCTTGGGGTTGGTAAAAACTGTCTTCGGATCGAAGCCGCGCACTTCTCCGCCAATGCGACAGTCGTAACCAGAGGTATCGAATGATTCGATTGTACTGATGCCGCTGACACCATTCTTCAAACTTGTCCAGAACGTCTCCAGATCATTCCCGACGGGTGTGATTGCACCCATTCCGGTGATAACGACACGGCGATTATTCATGAATTGTGAATGGCGATCAGTGACTAGCGAATAGAAGTAAAAACAATCGCGTTAGGACGACCTACCACTACTCACCTATGACTTTTCACTTTTTTCATCAGCGCGTTCCCATCCCGACGTTTTGCACGGTTTGGAAAAGTTTGCCTTCAGTTTTGATCGAAGGCGCGATGATGATTTCGGTTTGTTGAAAATCGGCCAGCTCGCGCGCGCCAACGTTCCCCATGCAGGTCGTAATGGCGCCGACGAGGTTCTGGCTGCCATCGTCTACTTCGGCCGGGCCGAACAAAATTTGTTTCAGTGATCCGGTGGCGCCGACTTTAATGCGTGTGCCGCGTGGCAGATTCGCATGGGGTGTTGCCATGCCCCAATGATAACCGCAGCCGGGTGCTTCGTAAGCTTTGGCAAAAGCGCTTCCAACCATCACGGCATCGGCCCCGCAAGCGAGCGCCTTGCAGACATCGCCGCCCTTGCTCATTCCGCCATCGGTGATGATCGGAACAAAGCGGGCGGTCTTTTTGAAATAAGCATCCCGCGCGGCTGCGCAATCCACCGTGGCCGTGACCTGGGGCACGCCCAGGCCGAGCACGCCACGCGAGGTGCAGGCCGCACCCGGGCCCACGCCGACGAGAACGGCGGCTGGACCGCAGCCCATGATTTCAAGGGTGACGTCGTAGCCGACAGTGTTACCGACGATCACCGGAATCCGCATTTCGCGACAGAATTTTGCGAGATCGAGCGATTTATATTCGGAGGAAATGTGCCGAACAGTGGAGACCGTGCTTTGCACCACGAAAACATCGGCTCCTGCGTCTTGCGCGATCGCACCGAATTCCGCGGCGCGTTGCGGGATCGAACTCACCGCGGCAATCGCGCCGCCGTCTTTGATTTGCCGCACTCGCGCTCCAATCAATTCTGGCTGCACCGGTTCCTGGTAAATTTTTTGCAGCAGGGCGGTAACATCGTTCTTGTCCGTCTGTACAATTTTCTCGAGCACTTCAGAGGGATTCTTGTAGCGCGTCTGGACGCCTTCCAGATTGAGCACCGCCAAACCGCCGAGCCGGCTCATTTCGATGGCAAAACGCACATCCACTACCCCATCCATGGCGCTGGCCAGGATCGGGATTTTCAATTCTAAAGGGGCCATGTCACGTCGCGGCAGACGGAAAGTAGTATTAACCTCGTTAGGATTAATCGTGATACTGCCGGGGACGAGCGCGATCTCGTCGAACCCGTAAGTCACCCGCGCTTTTCGGTTACGGCCAATCCACATTCCCATATCAAATTAAATGCGCTCGAATTTGAATCTTTCGTTCAGACTCCCACAGCGTGGACAGCGCGGAAGCAGAGCATCGGTGCGGTCTTCGAACTCGAAGCCGCAAATGACACACCGCAACCGATAGCGAAAAGCTTTCCGTTCGCGCCGTCTGCGGTTCCATTCACTACTTAACCAGACAAGGAAAACCGCCGCAAGAAAAACCAGCAGATAAATCGTGACCAGCGCGGCCAGACTAACGCGAATCACGGCGAGGAAGCGGGCGAAGCAGTCGCGTTCGAGGCGAGATCGTTGCCCCAGAGAATGGTCGTCGTGGTCCAGAAAAGGCCAGTCGCATTTGGCGGCGGCGCATTCTCCTTAGTGCCGGTCCGGCTCGGACTTTTAAAACGGCAGAGCTGCAAAAAATTTCGCCCTTGCTCATCCAGAGCCGGATCGCCCGAGGATTCAATTAGAAAACAAAAGCGGATGGCGCCGTTCCCGTCGATGGCAACGCGAAAACGCGCATTGGCCGGTGCCTCTGGCCGGGTCAGACGAAATTTGAAGTCAGCGAAAATGGGGTCGCCTAAACCGGCAGGTAGCTCGGAGAAAAGGGCCATAGTTTTCCGGGCGAGTCCGGTCGTATTGCCTTTCATGCGTGCAGGGCGAACAGGACCGACCGCGGCCGAGCTTGGAATCCTCAGATCAGGCGCAAGCGGAGGCAGTGTTCGTAACTTTGGCTGATGCGTAGCGTAAAAAGGGCGATGCTCGATTGGTGGAAGGACAAAAGACTTCGCCTCCGGGATGCGCTGTGTCGTACTCGCCAGCGCGGGGTCTTCCGCTTCGACCCAGCGTAAAAGTGCGAGCGATTCTGGATTATCAGGTGAAATCAATGTCATCCGCGCCGGCGGCGGCAACAGGGCTACCGTGGGCGGATACACAATTTGGAAGATGTAAAAACAGAGTGCATGCAGCAGAAGCGAAAGAATTAAGAACACAATCAAAGCACGCCGGCGCTTACGTGGGGGCGCCCAACTAAAAATCAGTGGCGCGGTGGCGGTCCGAGCCGGACTGGCGTAAGCGCTCACTTCGGCGGGGCAGTGGCTAGCGCGACCGACGGAACACCATGCGCGAGCGCGAGATCGGCCACCCGAATGACGGTTTCGTAAGGCGTATACCGATCGGCTTTGATAATGATGGAACGACCTTCTTTGCGCGCGATCTCAAGCTGCGGGCCCAGGTCATCGATCGAAATCTTTTGATCGCGAAAATAAACCGTCGCGCCGCTCGTAATGCTGATGATCTGGTATTTTACCTGCGGGGCCAACATGAATTTCGAGAACGGGACGCTGACCGATATTCCGGGCTGCAAAACAAAGTTCGAGCTGAGAAGCAGGAAAAAAATCATGAGAAATCCGACGTCGAGCAACGGGAAAATCAACAGCCATCCGAACTGGTATTCTTTCGTTCGGACCAGTTTCATCGCATCTGTTATTTTTCCCGGCGCAAATCGCGCGGACTGCTTTCCGCGCTCGGTTGAAACGAAATGATGCCACTCTCCGGTTCGGTCTCGGTCAACATCTGCACGATTTCGATCCCGGCACGTTCCATATCGTGCATCAGCGTATTGACCCGCGACGAAAGATAACTGTAGGCGACGAAGGTTGGCGTCGCGACGACGAGACCGGCCGCGGTCGTGAGCAGACTCTTGTAAATTCCGCTCGACAACTCGGTCACCGTAGCATAACCGCCGTTAGAAGTGATGATACCAAAGGCCTCGATCATTCCCGCGACGGTGCCGAGCAGACCAAGCAATGGCGCCAGATAGGCAAGAGTCGCGAGTACCCCGAGGAATCGCTCCAGTTTGGGTACTTCAAGTTGGCCGGCTTCCTGAACAATTTCGCGCAGCTCCGATCGCGGGAGATCGTGACGGATAATAGCGGCGTGGATCACCCTTGCGACGGGACCGGGCGTACCGGCAGATTCATGCAATGCTTCCGCGAAATTGCGGCGCTTGATCAAATTGGCCAGGCCTTTTAGGAACTCGCCCACGTGAATGGTGGCCCGATGCAAATAAAAAAGCCGCTCCCCGAAGACGGCAATCGATATGATGCTGCAAGCGAGGATGGGCCACATCAGCAGCCCTCCCTTCTGGAGGTATTCGATCACAAAAGCTTCCCTTAATACCCTTTGGGGCTCGAGGCAAGCGACGTGTTGGGTGCCACGGGCACGTTCTCAGCTCGGCGTTTCTCGCAAGGCCTGGTAGGTCGCTCGGCGGTCTAATCCGATAACACCTGGCGCGTGTCATCACGAACCGCCCAGACGTTGAGGGATCTCACAAATGCTGATGGATCCCCCGAGGCATTACGCCTCCCGAACCTCCATCGGTGAGATTCTTCGCTTCCGCTCAAGATGACGCTGCGTCAGCGATAGCTCGCCCATAGTTAACGCCTTTCCCGGGAGGTCGGCTCGCGCAGGCGGCGGTTACTTGTGTTTTGCCGGCGTTGCCGTGGACGCGACGGTTTGGCCAAGAAGCCTTCCCGCGCCGTCATAGGCGGAATAACCAATCTGATGCCCGGCGGCATCGTAACGGAAGACAATTTTCCCAATCACGCTCTGGTCCTTCGCGAAATGGGTTTCCTCAATCACGTGATTGCTGGCATCATATTTATATTGGGCGAAGAAACGAAACTGCTCCTTCGGGCCCAAGACTTCGGCGCGGGCAAATCGGCCGTTTTCATCGAGCTCGTAGCGAATCTTTTCCCGCATCTTCCCGTCCTTGCCCATTGTGGTGGCGACGGTCTTGTGATTGGCAGCATCATTTTCGTAAACCGTGCGGGAGCCATCGGCATTGAGGACAACGCTAACGCGAACATCACTGCTATCCTGCTGGGCGCGGGCACAGAACGGGAAGACGAGCAACAGAACAGCGAAAGCGAGGCGAGCCATGATTTTTACGCGGCGGGAAAATAAAAGGAAACGGACAGAACGCCAGCGTTGTTGATTGGTACAAAGGGGGCATTTCTTTATTCATGTGAATTCGGGTGTTTAGCGGGCGCAAGAGAACGTTGCTGTCGTGCCTTGTTGCCGAGTGGGGCACGGTGCGGTCTGGAAAAAGCTGAAGAAAAAGTATTGACCACAAGGGGATGTGGTGGTTAAAAGTGGGGCGAAGTGGATTAAAGTGGACGCTAATCCCGCCGGCATATGGATTCGATTGCCTCAGCACAAGCCTTTTATGCCGGTCAGTTCCGTCACACCATCGACGAAAAAAATCGCGTCACCATCCCTTCCCGCTGGCGCCGCAAAGCAGCTGAAGAATTTATCCTTCTCCCCGATTCCCAAAATCAGTTCCTCCTCGTCATGGCCCCGGAGGAATTCGCCCGCATGAGCGCCGTCGCCGAAAACAATAACAGCGTCGCCGCACGTGAGCGTCGAGTTTTCTTGCGACAGTTGCATTCTCGCGCACAGCACGGTGTGGCCGACAAACAGGGGCGCCTCGTTTTACCGGAAGATCTGTGCCGCAAAATTGGATTGAAAGGCGAAGTCGCTCTCATCGGGGGAAGGGGTCGTTTCGAAATCTGGAATGTAACGCGGTGGAAACGGGCGCACGAAGAAGAGACCCCAACCTATCAGCACGTCGCCAACGTCATTGGTTTGTGACCAGGATGAATGCATTACTCTTTGAACGACCAGTTTGGTTCGCGAGCGGCCCGCTCATGCTGGATGAGGAAGCGCAGGAGCGGGAAGAATTCATTTATCACCGGCCCGTTCTGGTGCGCGAGGCGGTCGAGTTGCTAACGCCGCGTCCAGGCGCCCTTGTCCTCGACGCGACCTGCGGTGGTGGCGGGCACAGCGAAGCAATTTTGAAAACCGGCGCCGACGTTCTCGCTCTCGATCAGGATCCCGATGCGATCGCGGAGGCGACCAAGCGCTTAGAAGAATTCGGCGATCGTGTGACTTTACGGAAAGCAAACTTTCGCCACGCCGATCGGGTGCTCGATGCAGTGGGGGTCGAGCAAATCGGCGGGGCGATTCTCGATCTCGGCGTTTCCTCCCGCCAGCTCGAAAACGCCGAGCGCGGTTTTAGCCTGATCCGAAACGGTCCGCTCGACATGCGGATGGATCCGACTACAGAAAACACGGCCGGTGCGATCATCAACGGCTATAGCGAGGAAGAATTGACGCGGCTATTTCGCGATCTGGGCGAAGAACCGGCGGCGCGTCGCATCGCCAGCGCCATTGTGAAGCAACGCAAGATTGCGCAGTTTCGGGAGACTCTGACGTTGGCGCGGGCGATCGAGAAAATCGTCGGCCGCCATGGACGTCGCCACCCGGCGACACAGGTTTTCCAGGCATTGCGAATGGAAGTTAACGACGAGCTGGGAGCGCTCGAACAGGGCTTGCGAGTGATTACCGCTCGTCTCGAGCCGGGCGCGCGCATTGCCGTCATTTCATTTCATTCGCTCGAAGACCGAATGGTGAAAAATTTCTTTCGCGATCGCAGTCGCGAATATGTGGATCGGCCAGAGTGGCCGGAGCCGCGGCAGAATGTAGCGCGCGATCTCCTCGTCATTACGGCGGGGCCGATTGAAGCGGGCGAAAACGAACAACGATTCAATCCGCGGGCACGGAGCGCAAAGCTGCGCGTTGCCGAAAGACTGAGATGAGACGGTCCACGCAACTCAATCGTTTGAACGCAGCTTCCTTGGCGCGCTGGATGGTGATGACCGCATTGCTGGCGATGGCGGGACTCAGCTACGTGTATTTAACGTTGCAATTGCATTGGCTGGGGGATCGCCAGAAAGGGCTCGAGACAACACTGGCTGGTCTGCGCAAGCAAAATGACGTCGCCAATGTACAGATCGCAGCACTGACATCACGGAGCGCTCTGCAACGCCGGCTGAAGGAGGGCTACCTCAAGATGATTCCGATTACGGAACAAAACATCGTTCGGGTCGCTCCGGTCCGGCCCGCGTCCGAGGAAAATGCCATTCGTCCGGTGGCAAACGACCAGGTTGGCAGATGAGATGGAACGGACGGACCCGGTGTGCACTTGTTTGCATCGGCTTTGTTCTGCTTTTTAGCTCGTTCTCGTTTCGCCTCGTTTATCTACAACTCGTTAAGCACGACGAGTACGCCGGGCTGGCGGCCGAGAAACACGTTTACAAGCAACCGATCTATGCCGAGCGCGGTGTCATCACCGATGCTAATGGTGAAATTCTCGCCCACAACGTCCCGGTCGAAATCGTCGTCGCTGATACCTCGCATTTAACCAAGGAGAAAGTGGCCGAAGCCGTCGCGCTGCTGAGTGATGAATTAAAACTCGATCCGGATGAACTCTCGGAAAAACTCGGGAGCGATCGTCATTACATCGTCTTGAGACGAGATGTTTCGACTTCAGCAGCCGACGCGCTTCGCGCCAAACTTCGCGAACAAAATCAGCGCGGGATTTATTTCGAGCACGACGCCGCACGACTTTATCCAAATGGGTCGATGCTTTGTCACGTCATCGGGTTTACCGATTTCGATCACAAGGGAATTCAGGGAGTGGAAGCATCGATGGATGAATACCTGCGCGGACAGGATGGTTATCGTTACATCGAACACGATCGCGCTGGGCAGGAGATCGTGCTCTATCGCGGGCAGGAACGGGCGGCGCGGGACGGATACCAGGTGCATCTGAGCATCGATCTCAATTTGCAGAACATTGTCGAGAATGAGATCGACGCGGCGGTGCGCGAGTATTCGCCGCAAAAGGCGACCATCATTCTGATGCGGCCGCAAACGGGTGAAATTCTGGCGATGGCGAACCGGCCAGACTTTGATCTCAATCAACGCAACACGGCCAAACCCGAGCAAATGAAAAATCGCGCCGTCATCGACATGATGGAGCCGGGCTCGACCTTCAAAATCGTGACGGCGGCGGCGGCGTTGAACGAAAAGAAAGTGCGCCCGGACACCACCATTTTTTGTGAGAACGGCGCGTGGAATTATGGCGGACGCATTCTCCATGATCACCACCCTTACGGGGAGCTGAGCGTCCAGGATATTCTCGTGAAATCGAGCAACATCGGCGCAGCCAAGCTCGCCCTAAGCCTGGGCGACCAGAAATTTTATGCATACATCCGTCGCTTTGGTTTTGGGGAACGCACGGGGGTCGAATTGCCCGGTGAAATCAACGGAACAATTCGACCTCCGCAAAATTGGAGTAAGATTTCCATTACGCGGATACCGATGGGACACGAGGTGGCGGTGACACCGTTGCAGATGACGGTAGCGATGGCGACGATTGCCAATGGCGGAAAATTAATTACGCCGCGGGTGGTCAAATCGATCACGACGGCGGAGGGGAAGACGGTCAGCGAATTTTCGCCTTCGGTCGTGCGGCAGGTCATTCTTCCGGAAACGGCGAGGCAAATCGGCAATGCCCTGCGCGGAGTGGTGAGCGATCGTGGGACCGCTGCCGCCGCTGCCGTTCCCGGTTTTGTCATTGCCGGGAAAACCGGGACGGCGCAAAAAGTCGATCCCCACGGCGGTTACGAGAAAGGAAAGTATGTTGTCTCGTTCATCGGATTCTTGCCAGCCGATCATCCAGAGTTTGTGGGGCTGGTCTTGCTCGATGACGCCAAGACTTCCAAACCGGAATTGAATTATGGCGGGCTCGTCGCCGGACCGATCTTTTCCCGCATTGCCGAAAAAGCCGCGCGTTACCTCGACCTCGCACCGCAACCAGATTTGGTCAAGCCGACTGCGACGGGCCGGGTCGCGTCAACCAGCGCCTCGCGGCATTGAGCAGTCATTTTAATTTTACATGCAGCTCAAAGTTCTCGCCTGTGCCCTCGCGTCACATCGGGTCATCGGCACACTTGATCGCGAAGTGGAAAGTATCGCGTATGACTCGCGGCGAGTGCAAAGCAACACTCTTTTCGTTGCCATCCGCGGTGAGAAAAGTGATGGCCACCAATTCGTCGACCAGGCGGTCGAGCAGGGAGCGAGCGTGATCGTCGCCGAACGGGAAATTGCGTCGCCTCGGGCGACCTGCCTCGTGGTCGACAACAGCCGGCTGGCGCTGGCCGACCTTTCGGCAGCGTTTTACGGAAGGCCGGCCCGCAAATTAAAAATGGCGGCCG
>DATELT010000146.1:0-4000 GCA_035276245.1 Chthoniobacterales bacterium | reverse complement strand
TACCGGCCAAAGTTCAGGAATACCTCGGCACCGGAAAAACGGGTGAGGATGCGAATTATTCCGGACTAATGCAGTGGGTGAACACCACGTTCCCGCTCGGATTGAACAAGGAGCGCGCGGAATTCGAGACTCGCGATCCGGAAGCGAATGCGCAATTCTTGATCGAGAAAATCAAAGACGCCTATCAGCGCAAATCGTCGCATGAAGAACCAACGGCGGTAAAAAGCCTGGAGCGTTACATCATTCTCAACGCAATCGATCGGCTGTGGCAGGAACACCTCTACGCCATGGACGCGTTGCGCGAAGGTGTCTATTTGCGCGCTTACGCGCAAAAGGACCCGCTGATTGAATATAAAGCCGAGGCTTACGACATGTTTGTCGAGCTGATGGCGAATATTAAGAATGAAGTGCTGCACAATCTTTTCCGCAGCACCTCAAACTTGCAGGCCTTCGAGAATTTCCTGGCGACGTTGCCGCAATTTCTACTGCGCGAAACCGCGCCAGGTGCAGGTGCAGACGGCGAACCGGGCAGTGGTGGCGCGAAACGACCGGCGGGCGTGCGGACGAATGTGCCGGCAACGTCAACGCGGGCCGCGGAACCTGAAAATGGCGAGTACGCGATAGATTTGCCGGTCCGACGCAGCGGTCCAAAGGTCGGTCGCAACGAGCCGTGCCCGTGCGGCAGCGGTAAGAAATACAAGAACTGCTGCGGTCGCGTCGCGTAGTTTGCGCTTGCAAAGAGTGGCCGGCGCGATTGCGTCTTCTCCACTATGCGTCGTTTCGTTTTCCTGCTCGTTATTCTTTTTGCGCTGAAATCTTCGGCGGAGGATCTGCCGACGTATCGCCCGGCCCTCATCGGCAAGGCGCCCGAGGCGATCATTAATCGGATCGATGAGAATGTGCTTCTGAAAGCAGGGCAAAAGAAAGCGCTGATTATGTTTTTCGCACTCGTCGACAAGGACGGCACGGTGAAATCGAGCAGCACCTACCGTGGGACGCCCGAATCCAAACTGCTGGAGCAGGAGCTTCAGCGCGCTCTGACGAATGCGAAAATGATTCCGGCAATTCGGAATCATGAGCCGGTGGCTGTTTTCTATTATGCAACCGTTGTTTTCCAAGTCGTTGATGACAAGCCGCGCCTGCGCATTTACGCAAATCAGGAGGCGAGTGAGTTAAGAACGGAAAACGATTTCGTGGGACCACAACCCTGCCTCGGGGGAGACTCAAAATTCGACGGCTTGCATTATCCAGAGGGTTTGCCTGTGCAGGTCAACGGCGCGGTGGAGTTGTCGCTGAAAATTGACGCTGCCGGAAATCTGCAGGAGGAAAACGTACTAAGGGAAGACCCGCCGCTGCTGGGATTCGGAGATGCGGCCATGGCCGATTTTGCAAATGCCAAATTTATTCCTGCGTTTCGCAACGGCAAGCCGGTTGCGTGTCAAGTCGTTTTGCCGGTGTACTACATAGGGCAGGATTCAACGCTCGATGGACGTCCTCAGTGAGCTGCGAAATAGTTCGCGCAACTTTTTTTCAGCGTGATCCAGTGACTTGTGCGCGCGAGCTTATCGGCTGCGAGCTAAATTGGGATCGCTGCGCTGGTATTATCGTCGAGACAGAAGCTTATCACTCGGTCGGTGATGAAGCGTGTCACTGTTTCGTTCGTCCCAGTGCGCGCGCGTTTGTCGAGCGGAATCGCCCCGGCGCGGCCTACATTTATTTCAATTACGGCGTGCACTGGATGTTGAACGTGTTGGTCAAAGGAAAGGAGAACGGTTTTGTCCTCATTCGGGCTGTGGAACCGACTCGCGGAATTGCGCTGATGAGAGGGCGGCGTGGAGTTCATGATTTGCACCGGCTTTGTTCCGGTCCCGGAAAACTCACGCAAGCCCTCGCAATCAACGGGCGCGATCACGAAATGGATCTGTGCCGTGACGAGAAACGTTGTTTTCGAAGCGCAGATCAACCGGTTGGGGTCGTTGCCGATCAGCGAATTGGGATTCAACGTTCGGCCCATCTGCCATGGCGGTTCACATTACGCGATAGCGCACACGTGAGTCGGAAAGTTCGGTTCTAGCGGGCTGTTGTAGGCCGGCGAATTGTTTAAGCCCCGCGCGGTTCTTGGCCTGCATCGAAGTTAGGCTTCCAGCTATTCGCCAGTCCGGCTCGGACCTTGGCTGATATGCTTCTAGCATGTCGTTTTTTTCGGCAGGCAAATGTCTATCTTCCGGGGAGTCCTCAGCGACGTGGCATGACGTTGACCCAGAGCACCCTCTCGTCGATTTTCCGCGCGTGAGTTCGACAAAGAAACAGCGGGTTCTGCTGGGCATGAGCGGCGGAGTGGACTCCAGCGTCGCGGGTTATCTCCTGCGCGAACAGGGCTATGAAGTCGTTGGAGTGACGATGAAGGTGTGGCCGCAGGACTGTATTTCTAGGGCGGAAGATAAATGTTGCGGACCCCAGGCGGTGGCAGACGCGCGCGGTGTTGCCCACGCGCTGGGTTTCCCGCACTACGTGGTCGACGAAGCCGACCAGTTCGAAGAACTCGTCATTAATTATTTCTCAAGTGAATACCAGGCGGGCCGGACTCCGAATCCCTGCGTGATGTGCAATGAGAAACTGAAATTCGGAAATCTTTGGCAAAAAGCCGAGGCACTGAGGTGCGATTACATAGCAACCGGCCATTATGCGATCATCGAACGTGCCGACAACTCCAAAAACGATTCGCAAGCAGGCCGCGGCTGCAACGAGTGCGCCGTCTTGCGCAAGGGGATCGATCCGCGAAAAGATCAGTCGTATTTTCTTTTTAGTTTGCGGCAGGAACAGTTGCTGCGTGCGCTGACCCCGCTTGGTCGTATGGCGAAATCTGAAATTCGTGCGGTCGCACGGAAACTTGGTCTGAAGGTGGCAGACAAAGCCGATAGCCAGGAAATTTGTTTTGTGCCCGGACAGGATTACAAAGCGTTTCTGCGTTCGCATCTTGGCGAAAGCCAATTTCATCGCGGCGGGATTTACGATCTGGAGGGCAACTTCATCGCTGCCCATGAAGGAATTGAGATGTTTACCATCGGACAGCGAAGGGGGTTGCCAGGCGGCTCGGCGCAGCCGCGTTACGTCGTCGATCTCGATCCGGAAAGTAACCGCGTAATTGTCGGGAGCGCAGAAGATTTGTTAGTCGAAGAATTCGAAGTCGAGCGCGTGAACTGGATTTCTGTAGCGGGGGTCAATGACTCCGGACCTCGCGATGCCACGGTGAAAATCCGCTATAACCATCCGGGGACGCGGGCGACCGTGACGCCGCTGGAACCGCAGCATGCGCATGTGCGTCTATGGGAACGGCAAAAGGCGGTTACGCCGGGGCAGGCTGCGGTTTTTTACGATGGCGATGTTGTTCTTGGCGGCGGCTGGATTTGCCGGCATGTCCGAGCCGGATCGGCACTAGAATGATTCCGGCGTGAACGAGCAATTTGTCGTCGCGTACAGCACGTTTCCCGATGTGGAAACGGCGCGCAAAATTTCGCGCGAACTGGTGGATAGCGCGCTCGTTGCCTGCGCCAATATCATACCGGCAGTGGAGTCGATCTATTATTGGAAAGAAAAAGTTGAAACGAGCGCCGAATCGCTTGCGATCTTCAAACTGACGGCGGCGTGTTATTCCGAATTCGAATCGCGTTTACGCGCGTTGCACCCGTACGATGTTCCTGAAGTTGTCCGCCTGAACATCGCCGGGGGCTCAGCGGATTATCTTCGCTGGATTGGGGAAAGTTGTTCGCGTTCGTAGACCTACGCTCGGCGTCATCCCGAGCGGCACAGACGGCGAGGGATCTCACGAGTCCGATGTTGATCGTGCGAGCTACCTTGTGTGACCGGAGAGTGTCGGCGCGGTCCCTCGCTTGCGCTCGGGATGACTCGTGTTGCGGCGCGCGTCACCCTCTTCGACGTGCGGTGACAAAAATTGCGACGCCGAGAGCATTGGCGAGGCCGCTGGCGGCGATAATCTTGC
>DATELT010000145.1:0-5351 GCA_035276245.1 Chthoniobacterales bacterium | reverse complement strand
TGGCCATAAATGTCAAATTTGTAGCCGCCCCGCTCTGCCCGGCCGCAAGCGGCACGGCGACAGAGCGCCGTGGCTACATCACACTTTCTTCTTTCCCCGTCTCCTTTCCAAAATGAACCGATTACTCGGTTTACGCTTGTGCCGCGTTTTAAATCCTTTCGCCAGCTGGCCCCACGGACTCACTGGATGATGCCGTCCGCCGCCGCCTTTCGATTTGCCCTGACCGCCGCCCATGGGATGATCGATCGGGTTCATCACCATGCCGCGCACATGCGGACGTCGTCCCTGCCAGCGCGTCCGGCCCGCTTTGCCGCTCGAAACATTCATGTGATCGACATTGCCGACTTGACCAATAGTCGCGTAGGCGCTGGCATGGACGCGCCGAATCTCGCCCGAGGGCATTTTGATCAGAGCGTAATCGCCTTCACGGTTGTTGAGGGTGGCCTGCTGGCCGGCGCTGCGCGCGATCTGCCCGCCGCGACCGGGCACGAGCTCAATGTTATGGATGTTTGCGCCTAAGGGAATCGCGCTTAAAGGCAGAGCGTTGCCAATATTAGGCGGGGCATCCTCACCCGCGCTCACTTGCGCGCCCACGACGAGACCTTGCGGTGCAAGGATGTAACTCTGTTCGCCATCCGCATATTTGAGCAAGGCAATGCGTGCTGTGCGGTTCGGATCGTACTCAAGCGCGACCACATCGGCCAACACGCCGCGTTTACGCCGTTTGAAATCGATCTTACGATACTTCTGCTTGTGACCGCCACCGATGTGACGCGAAGTAAGTCGGCCACGATTGTTCCGTCCACCGGTTTTCTTCTTCGGTTCGGTGAGAGCTTTTACCGGGGCAGATTTCTTCTTTGTCACTGCCGAGAAAGCCGGAAGCGTCTTGAACCGCAGAGTCGGAGTTAAGGGTCGAAAACTTCTTAAAGGCATAACTTACACCAGCTCGATTTTCTCCCCCTCGGCCAGAGTCACGATCGCTTTCTTCCAATGTGTTTTGCGACCGAAATCGGCGCGTCGTTCACGCTTCTTTTTCCCGGCGTAATTGCAGGTGTTCACGTCGACCACTTTCTTTTTGAACACCCTTTCGATCGCCTGCTTAATCTGAATCTTGTTAGCGCGCGGACGAACGCGGAAGACGTATTTGTTCTGTTTCTCGCTCAGGAGCGTTGCCTTCTCCGTGAGCGACGCGGTTTCAATAATGTCGAAAGGCTCGTTCATTCTTGCAGCGCCGTGGCCTTGCCGGAGGCGGATGCGTTTGTTCTTTCTGCGAGCTTCGTCAGACCGCCGTCGGTTACCAAAATTTTCTCAAAGGAAAGCAGTTGCTCCGTGTTTACATCGCTCGCTCTGGCCAGCGTGACCGGTTTGACATTGCGAGCTGATTTATAGGTGTTCTGGTCAAATCCATCCGACACAATCAAGACTCGCTTTGCATTGGTCTGCTTTTTGACCAACTGGAGGAACGCCTTGGTCTTAATCTCCTTAACCGCCAACTCACCGATCGTCAGCACGTCGCCGGCATTGATCCGCTCGCTCAGTGCCTTCTGAAACGCCAGTCGGCGGACCGATTTTGAAGTTTTCTTTGAATAATCGCGCGGCTTCGGTCCGAAAACGACCCCACCGCCACGCCAGATGACCGATGACTTGTAACCCGCGCGCGCGCGACCCGTGCCCTTTTGCCGCCACGGTTTGGCTCCGGATAAATCCACATCAGCTTTCGTTTTCGTGTTCGCGGTTCCCGACCGCCGCGCTGCCCGCATCGCGACCACGACATCATGCACCGCCTGCGTTCCGCGCCCGTTTTCTATCAGCGCAATTTTCGCCTCTTTCGCTGCCGCCTTCGTCAATACTTTCGCGCTCATGATTTCTTCGCCGGCTTCTTAATCGCGGGCCGCACCACTACAAATGATCCGTTCGAACCGGGGACCGCTCCGCTAACGAGAATTATCTTTTCCGATTCGCGAACCTGCATGACCTGCAAATTCTGCACTGTAACGCGCTCGTCGCCGAGGTGTCCGGGCATACCCATATTTTTCCAAATCCGACCGGGCGTGGAACGGTTTCCGATCGCACCGTTGCGCCGGTGCGTCTTCGACCCATGCGCAGCGCCTTGCCCCGCCATGTTGTGTTTCTTCATCACGCCCTGAAATCCTTTGCCCTTGGAGCGGCCGATGACGTCGACAAAATCGCCCGCCTGAAATTGCGTGACGCTTAAATTCACTTCGCCGTCCGGCAGATCGGTCTCGAGACGAAATTCGCGGGAGTATCTTTTTACTTCGATGCCGGCTTTCTTGAATACACCGACCTCGGACTTATTCAAACGCGATTCCTTTTGCGCGCCGAACCCGACCTGCACCGCCGAATAGCCATCGCGCTCCGCGGTTATCCGGCGGACCAAAACGTTATCACCAGCCGCGATCACGGTCACTGGACGTAGCTTGCCGCTGGCGTCGTAGACGCTGGTCATGCCGATTTTTTGTCCAAGTAACCCGATGCTCATTTTGAAATTCAGCGGAAATTCTCAAGCGATTAGATCTTAATCGTAATATCCACGCCCGCAGGCAAATTTAATTTCTTCAGTTCATCCACCGTTTTCGCCGTCGGCTCGATAATGTCGAGCAGACGTTTATGGGTGCGGATTTCAAATTGGTCCATCGATTTTTTGTCCACGTGGGGAGAACGATTGACGGTAAATTTTTCAATTAGGGTCGGCAACGGAATCGGCCCGGCCACACGCGCACCGGTGCGTTTCGCGGTCTCGACGATCTCGACGGCAGATTGATCGAGCATACGATGATCGAATGCCTTCAAACGAATGCGAATGCGCTGGCCGTTCGTCATTTCGTCTCCTTTTGATCCAGAATCGCGCTGACCAAGTTCTGCGGCACTTGTTCGAAATGCGACGGCTCCATCGAATAACTGGAGCGGCCCTTGGAAAGCGAACGAATGGCGGTGGCGTAACCGAACATTTCTGCGAGGGGAACTTCGGCATGGACCAGGGTTAGATTCCCCCGCGCTTCGATGTTGCTGATATGGGCGCGGCGTCGATTCAAGTCGCCGATGATATCCCCCTGAAATTCTTCCGGGGTAATGTTCTCCACTTTCATGATCGGCTCGAGCAGGATCGGTTTACCTTGTTTGAAGCCATCTTTCATCGCAAAAATCGCCGCCATCTTGAAAGCCAATTCGCTAGAATCGACTTCATGATAACTGCCATAAACGATGTCGACTTCGATATCGATGACCGGATAACCACCAAGGACGCCGTTGAGCACAGCTTCCTCAATGCCTTTCTTTACTGCCGGAATGTACTCGCGCGGAATAACACCGCCGACGATCTTATTCTCGACGGCTAACCCTTTCCCGCGCGCCGCCGGCCGCACATCGACTTCGACGTGCCCATACTGACCGCGGCCTCCTGATTGCTTGATTAACTTGCCAACGCCGTGTGCGCCACCAGTGATGGTCTCGCGATAGGCAATCTGCGGCTTGCCGGCGTTCGCATCGACCTTGAACTCCCGGAACATTCGGTCGCGAATAATTTCCAAATGCAGCTCACCCATTCCGGCGATAATGGTCTGGCCGGTGTCTTCGTGCGTGTAAACACGGAAGGTCGGATCCTCCTCAGCGAGGCGCTGCAACGCGGTCGCCATCTTTTCCTGATCCAGCTTGGTCTTCGGCTCGATCGCCATTGAGATGACTGGATCAGGGAACGACGGCGGTTCGAGTAAAATCGGATGGTCTTCGTCGCAAAGGGTATCACCCGTCGTGATATTTTTGATTCCGACAATCGCCGCTATATCGCCCGAGTAACACGTCTCGATGTCTTCGCGTTTATCCGCCTGGATCTGGATCAACCGCGAAATACGTTCGCGCTTGTTCGTGCGCGGATTGTAGACCGTATCGCCTTTGCTGAGTGTGCCGGAATAGACACGGAAGAACACCAGTTTCCCGACGAACGGGTCGCTCCAAAGTTTGAATGCGAGCGAGCAAAATTTTCCGTTGTCATCCGTCGGCGCTTCCATCGGCTCACCCGTGTCCGGGTTCTGGCCTTTGGCCGGAGGAATCTCGAGCGGGCTCGGCAGATAATCGACGACCGCATCAATCAGATATTGCACTCCGATATTCTTCAGAGCCGAACCGCCGATCACCGGAACGAATTTGTTCGCGATGGTTTGGCGTCGAATGCCGGCCTTCAATAATTCCGGCGTGACCGGTTTTTCGTGAATGACGGCCTCAGCTACCTCGTCATCGATGTTGGAAACGTGTTCGACCAGGGTGTTGTAAGCTTTGTTGACTTGATCGACGTACTCCTGCGGAATGTCCGTTACCTCATAGGTCGATCCCAGCTCATCGCTGTCCGAGTAAACGATCGCCTTCTTATTAATAACGTCGAGCTGGCCCTTGAGCTGATCTTCGCGGCCCAGCGGGAGCAGAACCGGCCAGGCATTCGCGTCGAGTTTTTTGTGGATGCTCTCCACCGACATCTCAAAGTCGGCACCGACGCGGTCCATTTTGTTGATGAACGCCAGTCGCGGCACGTTGTATTTGGTCGCCTGCCGCCACACCGTTTCGGATTGCGGTTGCACACCGGCAACGCCGTCGAAAACCGCGATCGCCCCGTCGAGCACACGCAGCGAACGTTCTACTTCGGCGGTAAAATCAACGTGACCGGGCGTGTCGATGATATTGATCCGCTGCTTGATTCCCTCAAAAATTTTGTAGACGCCTTCCTCTTTGCGTTGGGCCCAGCTGCACGTTGTTGCCGCGGAGGTAATCGTGATCCCCCGCTCGCGTTCCTGCTCCATCCAGTCGGTTACGGTTGTGCCTTCGTGCACCTCCCCCATCCTGTGGATCATGCCGGTGTAAAACAGCACCCGCTCGGTGATTGTGGTTTTGCCTGCGTCAATGTGCGCAGCGATGCCGATGTTGCGCGTCCGCTCGAGTGGGAACTTGCGGTCCGGCGAGTTTGGATTCGCAGGGGCTTTTTTTTGTTCCATCGTCGCCGTTGCCATAAAATTACCAGCGGAAATGCGCAAACGCTCTATTCGCCTGCGCCATCTTGTGAGTGTCCTCGCGTTTTTTGATCGCGTTGCCCTGACCCGCAGCGGCGTCTTTGATTTCCTGCGCGAGCGAGTCAGCCATCGTTTGGCCCCGGCGGCTATCGGCGTATTGCACGATCCAGCGCATCGCGAGCGAGATCTGCCTCGCCGGTGCAACTTCCATCGGCACCTGATACGTGGCACCACCGACCCGCCGCGATTTCACTTCCAGCCGCGGTCGCACATTCTCCACCGCTTTGTTTAAAACTTCGAGCGGATCAACAGAATCAGAGCCTTCGCGCGACTTAT
>DATELT010000144.1:0-3707 GCA_035276245.1 Chthoniobacterales bacterium | reverse complement strand
GACATTGTTCTCATGAACGAAGGCCGCATTGTTCAGCGTGGATCGATTGCGGACTTGCGTGCGAGACCAGTGAACGAATTCACTCGCGAATTCATCAATGCACAACGCCGCCTGGTTCAGTTATGAATGCGGCTCATTCATCAATTAACGGCGACCCGAAAATTGCCGACCTCAATAGGTGGCCCCGCAACTGCGGAATAGACAACGGTTGGTTGATGGCGTTCCTTTTAATTTTCGCGACCGTTGCCTCTGCTGCGGCTGATCCCATCATCATCGGCTCCAAAAAATTCACGGAGTCGTACGTCCTAGCGGAGATCGCGAAGCGTTCGTTCGAAAATGCAGGCATTAAAGCGGATCACCGCCAGGGAATGGGCGGCACCATCATTCTCTGGGAGGCGTTGCGCGGCGGCGGCATCGATGTTTACCCCGAGTACACCGGCACGATCGCCGAAGAGATGTTGAAACAACCGGGGGCGTCGACGACACAAGTTCGAAACGCATTATCGGCCCAGGGGGTTGGCATGACTGAGGACCTTGGGTTTAACAACACTTATACCCTGGTCATGCGGGGCGATCGTGCCGATCAACTCGCCATTAAAACCATTAGCGATTTGCACGCACATCCGGAATTGAAATTTGGGTTAACCCACGAATTCCTGGAGCGCCGCGACGGCTGGCGGCCACTGAGTGCGCGGTATCAACTGGCGCCGGCTCAGATTATCGGCATCGATCACGCGCTCGGCTACAGTGCGTTGGCTAAAGGTCAGATTGACGTCAAAGACGCTTATTCGACCGACGCGAAAATCGGCGATTACGGACTCGTTACGTTGATCGATGACCTGAACTTTTTCCCACAATACAAGGCGGTGTTTTTGTATCGCAAAACGTTGCCATCTCAGGCGGTACACGCGTTGAACGAGCTTTCCAATTCGATCGATGAAGCAAGGATGATTCGTCTCAATTCCGAAGCGGAACGCACCAAGAATTACGCCGCTGCGGCGCAAGAATTCTTTGGGACAACAACGCGCGCGAGTTCCTTCGTTTCGGAAAGTTTGCGCAGCAAACTGTTGCGCTGGATCACGCGACATCTCCAGCTCGCCGGCGTCTCGCTTCTTCTCGCGATCGCAATCGGATTACCGCTCGGGATCATCGCTAGTCGCGGCGGGCCCGTCGGGCATACGATTCTCGGGATCGTTGGAGTAATTCAGACGATACCGTCCCTCGCCCTTTTGGCACTGCTGGTGCCGTTGCCGTTCTTTGGAATCAGCGCACGCACGGCCATCGTCGCGCTGTTTCTGTACGGTCTGCTTCCGATTGTACGAAACACGGCAAGCGGATTGCAGGATATTGCTAAACCAATGCGTGAATCTGCCATTGCCCTCGGGTTGACTGCGGGCCAGCGATTGCGAAAAATCTTTTTGCCGCTGGCCTCCCGCTCAATTCTCAGCGGAATCAAAACCAGCGCTGTGATCAACATTGGCACAGCGACGCTAGCCGCGTTGATCGGCGCCGGGGGTTTGGGCGAGCCGATCATCAGTGGATTGAATCTGAATGATCACGTCACGATTCTGGAGGGCGCAATTCCAGCAGCGCTACTGGCATTGCTGGTGCAATTCCTCTTCGATTTGCTCGATCGCATTCTGATTCCGAGGGGGCTGCGGCTGTAGCCGTAGTGACATCGGGATGACACAACATCAATGCGTGTTTAACTAATTCTAATGGCGATTTCATCGATTAACCCCACAACCGGCGAGCTCGCGAAGCGTTTCAAGCCACACAGCAACGCTGAAATTGGGAGCGCGCTGGATCGCGCGGCTTCTGCATTCGAAAAATACCGACGCACCTCCTTCGCCTCGCGCGCCGCGAAGTTGCAGCGCGCCGCCAAGATCCTGGAAAAAGATCGCGAGCAGTTTGCGCGCATTATTACCGGCGAAATGGGAAAACTTTTTCGCGGATCAATTGAGGAAATTGAGAAATGCGCGCGTGGTTGCCGCTATTACGCGGAGCACGGCGAGAAATTTTTGACCGAACAAAGCGTGTCTTCTGATGCTGCGCGAAGCCTCATCCGCTATGAGCCGCTCGGAATTATTCTCGCGATCATGCCATGGAATTTCCCATTCTGGCAGGTCTTCCGATTTGCCGCTCCGGCTTTAATGGCGGGCAATGTCGGCCTGCTCAAACACGCATCCAACGTTCCGCAGTGCGCCCTCGCCATTGAAGATATTTTTCGTGATGCCGGATTTGAAGACGGAGTTTTTCAAACCTTACTGATCGAGAATGAGGCCGTCGAAAAAGTCATCCGCGATCCGCGAGTGAAAGCAGTCACGCTTACCGGAAGCGAACGCGCTGGTAGTGCGGTAGGGAGTGCCGCCGGTCGCGAACTGAAAAAGAGCGTGCTCGAGCTCGGCGGCAGCGATCCGTTTATCGTGATGCCGAGCGCAAAACTCGAGGACGCGCTCTCGACTGGGGTGAAATCGCGAATGGTGAATTCCGGTCAATCCTGCATCGCGGCAAAACGTTTCATTATTGCCGATGCAATTTACGACAAGTACGTCGCGCAGTTCGTCGAAAAGATGAAATCATTGAAGTCAGGCGATCCGATGGCGGAAACGACCGAAGTGGCGCCACTTTCATCGGAAAATATTTTGCGCGGGGTCGACGAGCAGGTGCAAAAATCGGTCGCGGCTGGTGCAAAGATCTTATGTGGCGGGAAACGGGCTGCGGGCACCGGTTATTTTTACGAGCCGACGGTGCTCGCGGAGATTCCGAAAAATGCGCCCGCATATCGAGAGGAAATTTTCGGACCGGTGGCGCTGTTTTTTCGCGCGCGGGATCGCGAAGAAGCCGTTGCCATTGCCAATGACTCCACTTTCGGACTTGGCGCGAGTATCTGGACGAATGACACTGCCGAACAGGAATTTTTCTCGCGCGAACTGGAGAACGGAATGGTATTCGTCAACGCCATGGTTGCATCAGATCCGCGCATGCCTTTCGGCGGGGTGAAACGATCGGGTTACGGCCGGGAGCTCGGTGCTGAGGGCATTCGCGAATTCACAAATATCAAAACGATTTGGATTTCGTAAAGTGCAAAGCGCGCGGCAACGGCATGCCCTAACTGGGAGGAGCAACTGCCAAGTCGCCAATCACTCAAACCTCGACGACTTGGAGTTGTGACCTCCAGTTAGTGCTCTCCTAAGTCACACCGAATCCGGCCACGATCGATCGACTGTCGGTCAAACCCCGCTCGTTTTTAGCTGTCGATCTCGACGCTCTCCGGGCATGTTGAACCGGAATGCCGTCGCTCAGCATAGTCACGATCTGTCTCGCGATCGTCAGTTGGATTTATTTCTATAACAATCCGATGCGCCACGGGCCGTGGTTTTTGAGCCGGCGATTCATCAATTGGTTCCCGCTGGGGATGACCTACGCGTTTCTTTATATGGGACGCTACAACCTCACCGTCGCAAAAAACGCGTTCGGCGATTTGATGTCGAACGATGCCTTCGGGCTAATCTTTGCCGCCGGCACTGGTGTCTACGCATTTTCGTTCTTAATCAACGGCCCGCTCGTTGATCGCATCGGCGGGAAAGCCGGCATCCTGATCGCTGCCATCGGCGCGGCCGCAGCCAACATTATCCTCGGCGTCATCACCTGGCTCGTGCTAACGAAACGTACGAGCGTGGCGCTGTTCTGGCCGTTTGTCGTCT
>DATELT010000143.1:0-2754 GCA_035276245.1 Chthoniobacterales bacterium | reverse complement strand
GGTTTCGAAACGGAAGTGAGCGTGGCGGCACCGAAACTAATGCGTGAGATTGCCTTGAAACTCTCGGGCGGCGTGATTCTGACGATCGACTACGGTTTTGTTCGCGCAGAGTTCTACTCGCTTGATCGCAGCGAAGGCTCGCTCCAGGTCAGGGCGAAACAGAAAAAACTATCATCATCTTTTGAGCAGATCGGCCTGGCTGATATTTCAGTGCATGTGGAGTGGACAGGTCTAGCCGAGGCGGCCCTATCTTCCGGAGCAAAACCGATCGGCTTCACCGATCAACATCATTTCCTCACCGGCATCGTTTCGAAATTTTTTCCAAAAGTAGAATTCGACGCTTCCGAAAAACGTGCCCTCCAGACCTTGCTACATCCGGAAATGCTCGGTCGGAATTTTCAAGTCCTCGCCTTAGGCAAAAATTTTCCCGAGAACTTGAGCGGGTTCCAATTCGCGCGCGATGCTGGCACGCCGCTTGGAATTTGAAGACTGAATTGCCCGCTACGGCACAGCAATGGCGTCGATTTGGACGGGAGACTCGCCGTGGACTTTTGCGACGCCCGTAATTCGAGCCGACCCCTCTTGGCCGCGTTCTTCGGATTCGGTTTTCCCCTTGGCCACTTTCTTTTGCGCGACTCCTAACGGCGCAACGTAATTCCCTTCAAATACGAGCGACTTCTTGAGACTGGTGTTGTAGCCAGTGGCTCGGAAGTAGTATTCGGCATTAGCCTGCGCCTTCGAGTCAAAGGTTGGCGCCGCGCCCGACACAGGCGAGTTGTAATTCCGTTTCTGATTATAGACGCTGCGGGCGTCGTTCTGCGCCAAAGGTTCGAGCTGACCGGAGTAGGTCGAACCATCGGCATCGACCAGGCGGATTTCGTGATCGCTTTGTTGCACCTGAAACTCGTTCAAAATATTAAGTCTCTGCTTCAGTTTGCTTCGAAACGCCTGGTTGGCGGCGTCGTTTGAAAATTGCTGGCGAAAATTTGTCGTTTGTGGACTTTGTGCGAACGACTCAGTCGCTCGCGCCGCGGGCTTAGCTTCTTTCGCGGCTAAGGATTTGTCGGCTAGCGCTGGTTGGTCTGTCTTGTTTCCGCCCGCGACAAGCCCGTCGGTAGGCGGCGCAGCGGTGGGAGGTGGCGGCGCTTCGGCGAAACGTGCTAAAGCGTCGGCGTCCTTGGCTGCTTCCGCAGGTGGTGACGCGATAGCGTTGTTATCGGCGAAAGCGGGCGCCGCAGCGCTGCCCGTAGTCGCTGCGCCCTGCCTGAAGACTTTCTCCGGTGGCGGAGCTTGCCTGGCCGGTTTCTGCATCGCTAATTTCATCGTTTCACCATTACTGGTTCGATGTTCGTGCCACCACCACAGGGTTGAAATGCTAACGAGAATTAGAGCAAAAGTGGTAGTAAACGCGAGCCGCGGCCACAAAATGCGAAACCAATTTGCCGATCGTCGCGACTCATCGCCTCGCTCCAAACGGGCAATCTCGTGGTGCAACTGCGCCCGCATCGGGTTCGGCATCTTTGGATCCGTGCCGAACTGTGCTCGCCTCGCTTTGGCGGTTGCCTCCAGCAAATCTTCAATCGGTTTCTTTGGTTCGAGCGACATGACTTCCTAAATTAGACGGAAAATGAATGTTCCGATGGAAAGATTTTTTTCGCGATTACACTAAGCCGGTCCAGACACTTGCTCAGACGCGAACTGACCGTCTTGGGATTTAATTGCAGCTCATCAGCAATCTCGGCGTAACTCAGGTCGCCATAATAACGCAGTTCAATGATTTCACGGCAGTTATCGTCGAGCTGGTCGAGGCTTTGTCGGACAAGGCGACCGGTCTCCGCATTCGCCAGCAAGGCGTCGGGGCCAAGTCCTCTCGAAGGCAAATCAATTTGTTCGCCTTCGTTCGCGCCATCGAGCGAGAAATGGACAAAGCTACCACCGCGTTTGTCGGCATGACTCTTACCGCGGAAATCCATCGCCTTATTAGCGGCGATGCGGAGCAGCCAGGTCTGAAAGGAACTTTTTCCCTGAAATGAGCCAAGGTTGCGCACCACGGCAAGGAATGTCTCCTGGCAAATCTCTTCCGTGTCTTCATGGCAAAAGTCGGCTGATAGCTGGAATACGAAGCGCGCTGCAACCGGATAATATTTATCGAACAACGCATCCCAGGCGTCGCCGTCGCCTTTGCGGCAGCGTTGGATTAAATCCGCATCCATTATTCCTGGATCGGAGGCCATATCTCGATGATCGCTCATTAAGGGGAAACGATTCTACGTTGTTTCGGGCGGGTTGCATTCCTTTAATACCATTCCCTGTGCCAAGCGCCTTTCAGGTAGGCCATTCACCCGAACCGCCCAGGTGATTCAGTTAATCGCCCCTGGCCTGAGCAGACGTATTGCAGAGTTTCAGGGAGCCCTCGGTTCCCAAACTGAGTTTGGGAACAGGATGTAAGAAGGGAGAGCGATCGTTTCCAACGGCCGGTCGGCGGTTATTGACCGCCGCTACAGCGTCGGATCGGGCTCAGCCCATTTATAGTTAGAAAAAACGGGGAGTATTTTGGCGCGGTTGCCGACTAATAGGGCAATGAAACGGTCGGCTTTGATTTTCGCAGCCTGTTTGTTTGGCGCTATTTTTCAGGTACGAGGGGATGGTTTCATCGTTGTCGAGCGCCCGTTCCTGATCCCTCCCGGTCATTTCCCTTTTGCGCCGCTCGAGGTGTCCAGTCATCACGTCGATGTCAAGATCGATGGCCAGGTA
>DATELT010000142.1:0-3175 GCA_035276245.1 Chthoniobacterales bacterium | reverse complement strand
CTTGAAAATGACCGGACCAGTATCGGCGTCGTGCTGGAGGCGGCGGACTTCAAAAAGTCTGGACTATCAGCTGAGAAATTTTTCGAACGCGCGATTGCCGAACAACCCCTTGTGCGCAATCGCATCGGCGATGGCCGGCGGGTCTCACAGGTATACACCGCGGCGGATTTTTCTTATCGGAGCCAGAAGCTCACCGGTGATCGCTGGCTGCTGGCAGGTGATGCGGCCGGTTTCATTGATCCGGTCTTTAGCAGCGGCGTTTTTCTTGCCGTCCTGGCTGGCGAGCATGCCGCCGATGTTTTGCACGACGTGCTCGATCACCCCAAGCGGTCTCGACGCTTGTTCCGGCACTATGAGCGTCTGGTCAATCGTGCCATGGATGTTTACCTACGTTTTGTGGAATCGTGGTACGCGGGCAAGGAATTCATAGAAGTTTTTCTGACGCCGACGCAGCTCTTCCAGATTCCACCGGCGGTGAATGCCGTGCTTGGTGGTAACATTGGCAATCGCTTTGCCATTCGATGGCGGATGGAACTTTTCTACCTGATCGTGCGGTTGCAAAAAAGGTGGACGATATGTCCGCGGCTTTCCCTTGTGCCGAAAACAGACAGCGACGCTGCCGCTCTGAAATCCGCGTCTATATAATGGGCCGGGCCGCATTCATTCTGGCTGCCGCGCTATGTCTTGGCGGATGCGCGATTCATCAATTCGCGCAGCCGAGCCAGGCCTGGACTGTTCGCAACGGTCAGCTCTCCTACCGCGGGCCAAAGACATCGCTCATTGGCGAAGTCCTGGTTCGTTATTCGAGTCGCGGCGATTTCGAACTGACGTTCAGCAAAGGGCCTGGCGTGACTTTGCTGACCATGCGCACGGATCCGACGTTCGCGCGTGTGCAGGGCCCGCTCACGCGTATTCCCTGGTCCGGGCCGATTCAGCAGCCGCCGGCGCGCGCTGCCGGTTGGCTAGCCTTGCGTGCAGAAGTCTTGAGGCATTCAGACAAAAGCATTGTGCGGTTGAGCGAGGGCGCAGAAACTTTCGTGCTGCGCTTCTAGGCGGCCAGGGCCCGATCTCTTACGATGCCATTCAGCGAAAAGGTTGCATTTTTTGTCACAGAACGCCGCGGGCTGATGTGGAGCGTGGTTGCGCTAATTGTCGTCGCCAGCCTTACCATCCTGATTGTATTTTTGCGGCTTGATACCGAAGTGCTGAATTTGTTGCCTCGCGGCTTTGATTCGGTTGAAGGACTAAAAATATACAACAGTGAGTTCTCCCAGACGCGTGAGCTGACTTTCGCTCTGCTTTGCCAACCCGAGGACGTGGATAAGCTGGAAGAATTCGCGCCGAAATTCGTCGAAAGATTGCGCGCCCAACCGTGGTGCATGCGCGTTCTGGCCGGTTCACCCATGGAAACACCCGACGGCGTGCGCGATTTGCAGCGAATTGCCCTTCCGCTCTTGCTGAATCTCGAGCCGCAAGCTTTCGATCGTGCAATTTCCTTACTTGAACCACAGAAGATTCAGGATCGCTTGGCTCAGTTGCGGCGTGAAATCGAGAGCGGTTCGCCGCGGCCGGAAATCGAGCTGACGTTGGATCCATTGGGTTTGATCACCCCATCACTCAAACCGTTTGCCGGCAATGCTGCGATGGAAACGGATCAGCCTCTTACGTCGCCTGATTTCACGATGCGGGTTTTTCCGGCGGTGACGAACCAGCCAACCATCAGTGCGTTCGATTGCCAGAGGCTGATGAAACAAGTGAACGCGTTTCGCGTTACTGCGTTGGAAGGCTGGGATGGTGGCAAAATTGAAGTCCTTGTTACAGGACGTTCGGCTTATGTTGCCGAAATTTCGTTGAGCATGCGTCATGACATCGTGGTCACGGTGTTGAGCTCGATTGCACTAGTGGGTGCGGTTTTTTTTATCGGCTTCCGCCGGTGGTTGCCGCTACTCGGGATGGGATTTTCCCTGCTGCTTTGCTGCCTGATCGGGCTTGCCGTTGGCCTGCTCATTTTTCATCGGCTAAATATGATCACGGTTGGCTTCTGCGCGATTCTGGTCGGCCTCGGCGTTGATTTTGCGATTCTGATCTACGGACGTTATCAGCAGGCACGAAGTGAAGGAGGCGGACATCGGATGGCGATTGCCGACGCCATTCACAGTCTTGGCCGTGCGGTTTTTTTCGGCGCGCTCACGACGGCGGTCGGTTTCCTGGCACTTGTCTTGAGCAACTCCTCCGGGTTCATCCAGCTTGGCGTTCTGATTGCCATCGGCATTTCTGCCGCCGGGTTGTTAATGATGACCGTATTCTTTTTGTTCGTACCGCGAGGAGATGTTCCGCGGCAGAGCGATTGGATCCTAAATCTTGTTAAAAACTATGTGCACAGTATGCTGGTTCGGCCGCGGCCAATTCTGGCAGTAAGCCTCCCGATTTTGATCGCGTTACTGATCGTTGCCGTTGTTCCACAAATTCCGCTCACTTTCGAAGCCAATGCGCGATCGTTAGAGCCGAAGCACAGTCGAGCCGGAACTGCGCTCAGTTTGATCATGCAAAAAATGCCGGTGCGCTGGGAACCGGTTCTTGGAATCGTTCGGGCAACGACCGAACAGGAGCTGCACGATTTCTGGAAAGCGATTTCACAGCATTGGGCCGATCTGCAACGCGCCGGCAAAATCAAAAGCTATTCCACTCCCGACGCGCTCGCCCTTTCGCCGCGCGAGATGGAACGCAACCGTCAGCAGTTGGCCTCGATCGATTTTCCGGCCGCCCGAGATGCTTTGCAAAATGCACTAATCCAAAATCGATTCAGCGCCGATGCTTTTGCATCAGCCTTCGAACTTCTCAATCAACTCCAGGCCGCCAGTGCTCCTGATTACAAAATTCCGTCCTGGCGGACGCAATTGCCGCCAACATCCGCCTGGTGGTTCCTGGTCGAACGGTACTTTGCACTGGACTCGCCCACCACGACCGGCTTTGTCACTACCAACGCACCAGTGGCGACGCAGGAACAAAAAAACGTGCTCGCGCGCGAACTTCCGGTCGCGGGCATTCCGATCATCCTCTCAGGCTGGAGCTACACGTTGACCGACCTGGTGCCTTGGTCCCGTCGGCAGTTGCTTTTGATCAGCGCCCTCATGGCCGTCTTCGATGCCTCCCTCCTGGCGGTTCTTTATCGCGA
>DATELT010000141.1:0-18324 GCA_035276245.1 Chthoniobacterales bacterium | reverse complement strand
TCTTCATGTCCGGTAAAAAATGTTACGTGTGAATTTTGAGCGCGATGTGTAACAGGAATTCCCGCGTACGCCGGCGCCGCAATCGCGGATGTAATGCCAGGCACAACTTCAAAGTCGACACCGGCCGCCACCAACGCTTCGGCTTCTTCCCCGCCCCGGCCAAACACAAAAGGATCGCCGCCCTTGAGGCGAACCACATTTTTTCCGAGCCGCGCCTTCTCGACCAGCAACGCGTTAATTTCATCCTGTGAAAACGTTTTTTCGCCGGGGCGCTTTCCGGCAAAAATGATTTCGGCGTCTGGGCAAGCCCACCCCAGCATCTCGGGATTGGCTAGTGCGTCGTAAACGATGATGTCGGCCTGCTCCAGTAACTCCTTGCCGCGTAAAGTCACCAAACCCAGATCGCCTGGTCCAGCCCCGACCAGGAAACATTTCCCCTTTTTAAGTGTGCTCATGCTCACGCTCGAGCTTCTCGAAAACATTCAATGCTAATTTCTCCGGGTCACTCCCGCGCCCCATCGCGATTTTAGGTTCTGCTCCATCGCCGAAAACTTGCGCGCGCAATTCCAGCTGTCCCTTCACAAGCCGAGCCTGCACGCCTACGGGTAAATCGCAATCACCCTGCAACAAGCGCAGGAACTCGCGCTCGGCTCGCAAGCACAAGTGCGTGTCACGATCATCAATAGAAGACACAATCTGACGCACCGGGAAATCCGCTTCCCGGGTCTGCAGGGCGATGATGCCCTGGCCGCCTGCGGGTAGAAAGTTTTCAGTGGGCAAGACTTCCGCAAAAATTCTGTGACCATCGAATTCAAATTCGGGAGGCGAGAACCCGAGTCGCTCCAGACCTGCCCGGGCGAGAATAATCGCGTCCCAATCGCTCTCGACAAATTTCCGCAGGCGGGTTGGCACATTTCCTCGCAACGGGACAATCCGCGCTTCGGCATTCATAGCGCGCGTTTGCCGTTGTCGCCGCACGCTTCCTGTCGCGATGGTCGTGATCGGCGTAGATGCATCACCCTTTCTCAACAACAGATCTTCGACGCCGGCACGTGGCAAAACAGCCGCGATAATCAGTGCGCCATCCATTTCGCTCGGGATATCTTTTGCGCTGTGAACAGCGACATCGATCCGTTTTTCGATTAGCGCGCGCTCCAGTTCACCCGTGAAAATTCCTTTACGTCCTGCATTAATGGTAGCGAGATTGAAAGCGCCCGTCCGGCTCGTAGCTTCGTCGCCTTTGGTCCGAATAATTTCGATTTGGACTTCAATCGCCCATTTCTTGCGCAACGCGCATTCCGCCATTTGCGCCTGCGCCAGAGCTAGATCGCTTCCCCGACTCCCGAGGATAATTCTTTGTAGTAGCAGCGCATGATTCAATGCCGACAATTGTTCAACCGCCACAGAGCGTCACTATGATTCCGACGTCCGCAACGTTCCGTTCATGCCAGTCGGACAGTCGCTTATTGGTCGCATTCCAGGGTCGGCCAGCACCAGGTACTTTTTAAAATCCTCGACGTGCTCTTCAATGATAGCTTCAGCAGCTACCAGTTGTTGCCGGCGAAGCTCGAGCGACTCGCTCGCGATCTCTCGCAACGAATCAATGTCGTAAAGGTAAACGCCGTCTAACTCGTTGATTTCCGGAGCGACGTCGCGTGGCACTGCAATATCGATAATAAAAAGCGGACGATCGGCTCGATCGCGCAAAATCGGAACCAGCAACGGCGTAGTAAGCAGGTGCGTCTCCGCCGCGGTTGAGGAAATAAGAATATCGATCTCGCGACATTGCTCGAGCCAGGTTGCGAATGGCACCGCAATCCCTTCCATCTGATTTGCCAGTTCCTCCGCGCGGGCCGGCGTGCGATTGCTCACCCGCAAATCTGAAACCCCCCGGGAAGCGAGCGCCCGCAACGTTTTCTCGCTGGTTTCCCCGGCCCCCAGTACCAAAACCTTGCGACCTCGCAAATCGCCAAAAATTTTTCCCGCCAAATCCACGGCTACCGATCCCACCGATACTGGACCACGAGTGACCTGCGTCTTTGAACGCACTTGTTTCGCGACTCGAAAGGCACGCTGACAAAGCCTGTGCAATAAGGGTCCGGCGCTTCCGCGCGCGCGCGCATTTTCATAAGCGCGCTTGGCTTGTCCGAGGATCTCGGTCTCACCCACAACCATTGAATCGAGCCCTGAGGCGACACGAAAGAGATGTCGGGCACCTTCCCCGTTTTCCATTCGATAGAACGCGTCCAAATCCTCTTTTGAATTCGATCCGCCATCGATTCGCAGAGACTGCGCGAGATGTTCGCTCAGAATGTTTCGATCCGCCGCGGCATAAATCTCTACCCGATTGCAGGTAGTCAGCAACAACACCTCGTGACACCCCAGATGGCGCAGCAGTTCTTCCGTTCGAGCGTGACCAACGAAGCGTTCGCGGGCTTCAATCGGCGCAGTTCGATGATTCAGGCCAAAACAAAAAAGCTTCATGCGCGATGACCGACAAATTCAATGCTCCACAAGAGCGACAACGCGACTGCGAAGGCAATCATGCAGAGGGCGGCGACCCGCCGCGGTGCTACCCACCGTAAATAACGGCTCTGTAGAATCGCTCCGTACAAAACCCAAATCACAATTGCCAGGGCAATTTTCGTCCAAGGCAACGGCTCGCTCACGAAAAATCCGCTGATCAATCCCGCGCTATACAGAATGAACCCGAACCAAAGCAGCCGCGTCATCGCCGAAAACAGATTGGGCAACGGCGGGAGATGATAAAAAATCGAGCGCAACTGGTGAGTTTTGAGTTGCCGTTCCTGGACAAGATACATCGCGCCGGCCACGCAGGCGAGCGCGAAGGCCCCGTAAGCGATAATCGAGATCGAGGCGTGAAATTCCAACCAGGGATTTGGAGACACCCGAAAAGCACGCGGTTCGTCGATGGGCAGGACCAAAGCGGTAACTTGGAGAAGAAAAACGAGAGGTGCGGTAAACGCGCCCATCAGCGACAACCGATAAGCCGGTCCGATGAGCATATAAATAAGGGCAATCGACCAGGCCAGGAAAACCAGCACTTCGAACAGGTTAGTAATCGGACAACTCCCGAGCGCATGTCCGCGGAGGGAGAGGAACGCAGTTTGCAAAAGGAATCCGAGCGCGATCGACAGGAAAACCACGCGGCTCCTTCGGAACACGCGCGCCCGCAGCGAAACAACGGTTCTGATGATCGCCGCGAAATAGCAAAGCGTGGCGTAAATCAGGAGCTGCCGGTCCATGGCATTGCCAGAGTAAAAGCACCGCTCCGGCTTCGCAACCCAACTCCACCAGACGTTGACCTTTATTCGTAAGGCGTTAGCATCGCCCCGGCAATGCCAGAGGAAACCCTTTCCAAACTGAGCGCAGCAGTACGCGATGTCCCGGATTTTCCTAAGCCCGGAATCATTTTCAAAGACATTACGCCAATCTTAAAAGACGGCAGTTTGTTCCGTGCATCGATCGAAGTTTTCCTCGTGCAGTGCCGCGGGAAAAAAATCGACAAGATTGTGGGGATTGACGCGCGTGGCTTTCTCTTTGGTTCGGCCGTGGCATACGCGCTTGGAATCGGTTTCGTCCCGTTGCGCAAGAAAGGCCGCCTGCCCTATCGGACCGAAAGTGCGCGATATTCGCTTGAGTACGGCGAAGCGGAAATGGAGTTGCACATCGACGCGATTGAGCGCGGAGAAAAAATTGTGTTGATCGATGATCTGCTCGCCACCGGGGGCACCAGCGCTTCCGCCACGACGTTGATCAAGAAAGTCGGCGGCGATTTAATCGAGGCAATCTTCCTGATCGAGCTCGAGTTTTTGCACGGACGCAAGAAACTCGAACCCACCCCTGTGACTTCGTTTCTGAAATACTGACGGTCTTCCCAACCGAAAGGAAGGGATCCCGCGGCGTGAGGTTAAAGGTGACGCAACTGACGCTCGACTACGCTCGGGATGACGGCGATCTGTCGCGACAACGTTCGTCCACGACAACTTCGACCTTGATAGCTTGCAATTCGAGTTGGTCGTGGATCGCCTGCAACAATGCCAGCGCTTCGTCGCTCGGTAAATGGCGGCAACGCAATTCGATTCGGGCCGACCTGCCCTCAAGTTCCGGATGGGCTTCCGTCATTTCGCCATCCAGAATAAATGACGCGTAGGTGTTAAATTTCTCCTGCAATTCATGCAGCTGCTCGTTGCCGCCTTTCCACGGGCGCGATTCGTTCATTACTAGCAGGACGTCGCCGCCTTTTTGGTCGACTGCGAACAGATCAATTACGGCGGGATTGGCAACACCGACTTGCGTTTCTGTCATGGGATCGTCACCGGATTGAACGCCATTGATTTCGCACGATAATCGCGCGTGGCAAAAAAAAGGAAATCGGCACGTTTACCTCTGCTCGGCCGGAGCGAAGCGCGCGTGCCGGCGTCGCCCTCCGAAGCGACGCTGGAAACGTTTCCAAATCCCGCAAAGCGAAATTATCGAATTCATTTTGAAACATCGGATTTTACTTCGGTCTGTCCGGTCACAGGTCAGCCCGACTTTGCCCGGATTGAGATCGATTACATCCCGGACAAACGGTGCATCGAAACCAAGTCGCTAAAATTTTATCTGTCCTCATTTCGCAATGAGCGTGCCTTCAATGAGGCAGTTACGAATCGTATCCTCGACGACTTCGTTCGCGCCTGCTCGCCCCGTGAAGCAAGCATTACGGCCTCATTCTCCGCCCGCGGCGGGATTGCCCTGACAGTACGGGCGAGTTTTCCGGACGCTTCGAAGCCGGCGGCTGGGCTGAGGGATGGGTCGGACGCTCGTCCCCCGCGTCAGTGAAACGTGCGGTTGTTCTACTTAGTGGGGGTATTGACTCAGCGACGACTCTGGCGATTGCCAAAAAGGAAGGTTACGAACTCTTTGCTCTCTCCTTCCGTTACGGCCAGCGACATCAGATTGAAGTTATCTCCGCTCAGAAGATTGCGAAGTCGCTCGGAGTGAAAGAGCACCGGATAATCGCGATTGATTTGCGCGCGATCGGCGGCTCGGCCCTGACTGATACAATCGATGTTCCCAAAAATCGGAGCGAAAACGAAATTTCGAGCGGGATTCCGATTACCTATGTACCGGCCCGAAATACCATTTTTCTAAGCTATGCTTTGGCCTGGGCTGAAGTGATCGAGGCACAACACATTTTCATCGGAGTTAATGCGCTCGATTATAGTGGCTATCCTGACTGCCGGCCGGAATTCATCCTTCAATTCGAAAAACTGGCCCGACTGGCGACGAAAACCGGAATCGAAGGCAAGCGTTACCGAATTCACGCGCCGTTGATCGACTTGACGAAAGCACAAATTATCACCAAAGGCGAGAAGCTCGGCGTCCAATTCTCGTTAACCACGAGTTGTTATGATCCGGCCGAGGACGGCGGCGCCTGTGGCGAATGCGATTCATGTTTGTTGCGGGCGAACGGCTTTCGCGAAGCGGGAATTCCGGATCCGACACGATACGTCCAGCGTTTCAACCGGTAGAGCGGTTCAGCGAATCGGCGCTAATAGTGCGCTCCAGACTGCGATTTGGTGTGCTCAGTCGCGCAACCCCGGAAGGTGAGCATAGCCGACAAATCGAGGACGCGATTTGCCGTCTTCGGTTTCACCCTTGTCCGCGCGCGGCAGTTTGAAATCGAATACGCTTACTCCGAAGCGCTGCTGGTTTTGGTACGTCCGGCCATCACTCGCGCCTACCATTACGCGCCCCCCGGTTTTCTTTTCGCGTCCAAGGTAGATCATGGCGTGCGTAATCGGCGGATCGCGCTCAATCGCGTAAGTGCCGCTCCAAAACAGGAGATCGCCTGGCTTCAAATTATCGAATTCGAACGAATCCTCTTTTTGACTCACCACCGGCTCGAATCTGCCGGTCCTCCTTAGCCAGATGTATTGCTCGCTGGAGTCGCGCGGCACGGCGTCGATCCCATTTTGTTTGAGCACGAAATAAACAAAGCCGGAACAGTCCATTCCACCATTGGCCGGGTCGGCCGAGCCATATTTGTAATCGAGATTGCGGGTGGTGAGTTCGAGCGCCGAAATGAGAAGCTGTCGCACTTTCGGCGGATAATTCTCGAAACCACTGAGCGAATCCGGCAACAGGGTGGCATTCGGCGCGCCGAGCTTGCCTTTTTCAGGACTTGCCGTCGCGGATGATGAAGGCGAAGGCGTGGCCGTTGCCGAGGGGGTTTTGCTCGGCTCCGGCGTTGGCGAAGAATCCTCTTTCGCTTTCGCCGATGCGCTCGGTGAAGGGGAGGCATGTTTCTTTTTCGCCGAGGCGCCGGGCGACGCCGATTTCTTTTTCGATGTCGATTTTCGCTTTTTGTGCGGAGTTGATGTGGGTGTCGGTGTGGAGAAAACGTTTTTGATTTTCTCGCCCAGAGTGTCTTCGGCCGCGCGCGCGGGCGCGCTTACAAGTAATGCGACGGCGACAAAAATGGCGAAACGGATCATGCGGCTAACTACTGATGTCACGCTAACATCATCGGCACCCGCCGTGAAAGTGGTTCTGCGGAGGGCCGGGCTTGTGCGCGTCTTGGGCGCACGGAAGCGAGCCTCTCCGCGTCGATACGCTCAACTATGCCGCCAATTCTCGGAGCACCGCCTTGTTAATGCGAATTCCAGCGTCGAGATTTTCCAGTGGAAAATTCTCATTCGGCGAGTGCGCCCGACAGTCGGGCAGGGCGAGTCCTAATAGCAATGTTTCCGCGCCGAGGATCTCACGAAAATCCGACACGATCGGTATGCTGCCGCCTTCGCGAATCAGGACCGGATCGCGCTCGAACGCTTTCTTTAGGGCGTGCTGGGCCGCAACGCCGTATTGCGAGTGTGGGTTCGTCAGATACCAGGGGCCAGCATGACCGGCAGTCATGTCGAGTTTCACGCCAGGCGGACAGTTCGTTTGCAAATGTTCCTGCGCCAAGGCGTTGATCTTGTTGCCATCCTGATTCGGGACGAGACGGAAGGTAAGCTTCGCCATGGCGTCGCGGCCGATCACTGTTTTGCTCCCCTGCCCTTGGTAACCGCCCCCGAAACCATTAATCTCCGCCGTCGGTCGCGCCCAAATGCGCTCCAGCGTCGAAAAACCCTTTTCACCAAACAATTCCGGCACACCAGTCTCTTTCACGATTTCTTCATCCACGTTCAGCGGAATCTTGCGCCACATTTCCCGTTCCCAATTTTCGAGCGGTAACACATCGTCATAAAAACCGGAAATGGCGACGCGCCCGTTGACGTCGTGTAAAGTGGCGAGCAATCGCGCCAGCGCCGCGAGCGGATTCATGACGGCACCGCCATATATTCCGGAATGCAGATCCATCCTCGGACCGGTGACTTTCAATTCCAGCGCCGTAACGCCGCGCAAGCCGTAACTCATGGTTGGAACGCCCCGAGCAACCATTCCCGTATCGGAAACGACCACGACTTCAGGCTTCAGCGCATCGCGATTTTGCGAGAGAAAGTTCCCCAGGTTAGCGCTGCCGCTTTCCTCTTCGCCCTCGATGACGAAATGTAAATTTACCGGAAGATCGCGGTTTGCCTCGAGTTGTTCCTGCACGCCGAGGATGTGGGAAAGAATTTGGCCTTTATTATCCGTCGCACCGCGAGCGAAGACGTAACCATTTTTCAGAACAGGTTCAAAAGGGGGCGAATCCCAAAGCCGGACGGGATCGGGCGGTTGTACATCGTAATGGCCATAGATCAAAACGGTGCGACGGCCGGGTTGGTGTTCGTTCTGGGCCCACACCACCGGATGACCAGGCGTTGGGCAAAGTTTCGCGGACAACCCTATCCTGGTGAGTTTTTCCACCAGCCAATGCCCACACTCAGTGACTTTTTCGGCGTATTGATCGTCCGTCGAGACACTGGGAAAACGAAGGAACTGATAAAAATCTTCAAGATGACTTGCACGCATATTTTGTGACGTTAGCGACGATGCTGCTCTTGTCATCCCGAGCTCCGCGGAACATTGGTGCTTGTCGCAGCTTCGGCTCAGAGAGAGGCCGATGCCGGATATCGGTGCTAGCGTAGCGACATGCTTGAATCATTTCGTTTCAGAGCTGTGTCCTTCCTCTTGGTTGCGCTCTGCGGCTCAGCGCTGGGTCAGATCGATCGTATAACCGGTAAGTCTTTTGCCACACGCTCGGAAGTTTTGGCGCGGCACGGAATGGTCTGCACGAGCGTGCCAGCAGCAACGCAGGTCGGGCTCGATATTTTGAAACGCGGCGGCAGCGCGGTTGACGCTGCGATCGCGGCCAACGCCACTCTCGGATTAATGGAACCAGTCTCGAATGGGATCGGCGGCGACCTTTTCGCCATCGTTTACAGCGCGAAAGAAAACAAACTCTATGGGATCAACGGCAGCGGCCGTTCCCCGCTAGGCCTTACCTATGATCAGATGAAAGCGGAGCTCGAGAAATTGGGCCGCAAAACGATTCCGCCGCGCGGCATGCTTCCAATCAGTGTGCCCGGATGCGTTGACGCGTGGAGCGAATTGCATAAGAAATTCGGCAAGCTCAAGCTTAGTGACGACCTGGCGCCAGCTGCGAAATACTCTGACGAGGGTTTTCCGGTCACCGAGTTGATCGCGTTTTACTGGCACTTTGCGCCGGAAATTTATAAGGATTTGCCGGGCGCCTTTCTCGAAACGTACACGATCGATGGCAAAGGCCGGACACCGGCGAAAGGCGAAATCTTCAAAAACCCGGCTCTGGCGAAGACGCTACGTTTGATTGGAGAAAAAGGCCGGGATGTTTTCTACAAGGGAGAGATCGCGGATAGGATCGACAAGTTCATGCAGGAAAATGGCGGTTTTCTCCGTAAAGCTGATTTCGAGAAACATACGTCGACGTGGGTCGATCCGGTTTCCACAAATTACCGCGGCTACGATGTGTTCGAGCTGCCGCCGAACGGACAGGGCATCGCCACACTACAAATCCTAAACATTCTCGAGGAATTCGATCTGAAAGCAATGGGCCGCAATTCGGCGGAAACCTTGCACGCGATGATCGAGGCGAAGAAGCTCGCATGGGCGGATCGGGCAAAATTTTATGCCGATCCGGAGTTTGCGACGATTCCAGTAGCGCAATTGATCTCAAAGCAATATGCAGCAGAACGACGGAAGCTGATCGACCCGAATCATGCTGCGAAAACAGTGACGCCGGGAAATCCAAAAGCGGCACAGAGTTCCAAGGCGCAGGACACGTCAATTTTGGGCTTGGAGGCAAAAATAAATAACGGACAAGATGCCGGTGTTACCGATGATGGCGACACCATTTACATGTGCACCGCGGATGATGAAGGCAACATGGTTTCACTCATCCAGAGCAATTACCGCGGGATGGGCAGCGGGATTGTCGTGCCGGGTCTCGGTTTCATGTTTCAAGATCGCGGCGAGCTGTTTTCAATGGAGCAGGGCCACGCCAACGTTTACGCGCCGGGCAAGCGTCCATTTCACACCATCATTCCCGGTTTCGTGATGAAAGACGGCAAACCGTGGGAAGCGTTTGGTGTGATGGGCGGCGGGATGCAACCACAGGGACATGTTCAAGTTCTGACTAACCAGATCGATTTCGGATTGAATGTGCAGGAAGCGGGCGACGCTTCACGGTGGCAACACGAAGGCGATAATGAACCGACCGGTGAAAAAATGGAAAAAGGCGGTTACGTTGAAGTCGAGAGCGGGATTCCGTACGAAGCCGTCCGCGAGTTGGAAAAGCGCGGCCACGACATGCGGTTCGACGTTGGCGGTTACGGGGGTTACCAAGCAATCAGAGTAGAGATACATGACGGGCAGCGCGTTTACATCGGCGCAAGCGAGTCGCGCAAGGATGGCCAAGCTGCAGGCTACTGATTCAGCGAGCAAATCCGGCTGATCGTTAAAACGACGAAAAGCCGGAGGCGTCTGGCATATCTCCTGCGCGCAGACGATCCGATGTCAGCCGGTCGTATCACCGAGCAGTCCTATTGTGGTCCCGCACCGCCGGGCGGATTTTCCGCTATCAGATGGCTCGGTAGCACTCTGCTTACCGCAACCATCTATTTCATTGCAGGCAAGTTAGCGCTCTTTCTGGCAATTCCGCCGGGATACGCCTCCGCGGTCTGGCCAGCGGCTGGTCTGGCCTTGGGCTGCCTCCTTTTGTTCGGCAACCGCGCCTGGCCGGGTATCATCATTGGATCGTTTCTCGTACATTTTTGGACTTCGCTCGATACGGCGACGTTTGGCGCCATCCTGAGATCTGCCGCGATGCCACTGTTCATCGGTAGCGGCGCCGCGCTGCAGACCTATGCAGCGGCGTTCCTAATCCGACGGTTCGTAGGGATGCCAACTGCCTTCGCCACGGAGAAAGAAGTCGTCCGCTTCTCCCTGGTCTCGATGGCAACTTGTGTCATTGCCGCTACGATCGGGGTAACGACGCTTTGGATTGGTCGCGTTATTCATTCGGCTGATTATTTCACCAACTGGGTCACTTGGTATGTCGGGGATGCAATCGGGACCCTAATCTTTGCTCCGTTGGTTTTAATCTGGACTCAGGGGGTCGCAGAGTGGCGCCGCAAACTCTCAGTCACGGTACCGATGACCTTCACTCTTGCGGTGGTGGTGGCATTGTTTTTCGAGACCAATCGATGGGAACAAGGGCGGGCAAGGATGGAATTCGACCAGCGCGTCGAAAGCCTGACCCAAAAATTGCAAAGCGATTTTGATAGCTATCTCGATGTGCTTAGATCGGTGCAGAATTTCTTCGCCAGTTCGCCTTCTGTTAGCCAGAGTAGTTTTCGTTCATTCGTCGCCCGAGACATCGCCGATCATCCCGGGATCCAGTCGCTATCATGGGACGTACGCGTGCCGAAGGCCAAAATGGCAGCTTTCATTGAGGCTGCCCACCGCGACGGACTGAGCAATTTTCAGCTAACGGACCGCGATGCACAGCTAAAACTGATTCCGGCCGCTCCCCGCGATGAGTACGTCGTAATCCGTTACATCGAGCCGGTATTTGGAAATGAGAAGGAGTTAGGATTTAACATCGCCTCAGATCCAATCCGACGCGAAGCCTTCGAATGGTCGAGAGACAACGGCGAAGCTCGTGCGACCAAACAGACCAAACTTATTTCCGAAAAAGGAAGCGTGCCGGCAGTTATCATCTACATGCCGATTTATACCAACGGTCTCTCTCACGGTACGGTAGAAGAGCGACAGCACCGGTTGGAAGGATATGTTGCCTCCGTTTTTCGAATCGGCGACATCATCGCCCAGTCGCTTGGCGCAGCTAACCAAGAAGGCCTGCAATTGCGATTGCTCGATGACAGCCCCACCTCGACGCCGCAGACGATTTTTCGGAATTCGACCGGGCGCGCAAAGCCAGCGGCCTTGCTAAGGAGAACCAGTTTGGAGATGGCCGGCCGCAAATGGTCCCTGGAATGTTCGCTTTCATCTGAATATTTGCTCGCCGACCGCTCCTGGCAATCATGGAGCGTTCTCGCAGTTGGATTGCTCTTCACTAGCTTGGTCGGTGCATTCCTGCTCGTCGTGACCGGAGATCGCCAGCGTGATGAAGTCCTGGTCGCGGAAAGAACCCAGGAACTGGTTGCGGCCAACGCAATGCTGCATCGCGAGATCGCGGAACGCAGCGTTGCCGAGAGCGGCCTGCGTATTTCGGAAGCAAAACTCCGCTCAGTCACCCACTCGATTGGGGATGCAATTGTCTCGGCAGATGACAACGGCAATATCGTTTTCTGGAACCCCGGAGCCGCCGCAATTTTCGGCTACAATGAAACTGAGGCGCTTGGCAAACCGCTCACCACCATTATCCCGCAACGTTATCATGGCTTGCACCGCGATACGATAGCGCGCCTGAAAGCGGCCGGAGAAACGCGTGGTGTCGGCAAAACGTTGGAGCTCGAGGGCCTTAGAAAAGACGGCGCGGAATTCCCGGTCGAGTTGACTCTTTCGAGCTGGAAAACCAACCAGGGGCAATTTTACACCGGAATTCTGCGCGACATCACGCGTCGCAAACAGGCCGAAGATGCCCTCAAGTTCAGCGAGTCCCGGCTGAACGAAGCACAACGCGTTGCTCATATCGGAAGCTGGGAATGGGACGTCGCCACGCGCCAGGTCTTTTGGTCGGAAGAACAATATCGGTTGTTTGGATTTGGGCCGGACGAATTCCTACCCAGCTATGAACGTTTCATGGCGTCCGTTCACCAGGAGGATCGCAAGAGAGCGCGTAAGTGGCTTAGGGAATTGGCCGCCGGCAATGAAACTGCCGGCATAGAACTGCGCATTATTCTTCCGAATGGCGAAATCCGACTTTTGCATACGCTTGGTCGAACTGTGCTCGATAACGCCGGCAAAATCGTCCGGATTGTCGGGACCTCTCAGGACATCACCGAGCGCAGCAAGGCGGATCAAAAATTCAAGGCCCTGCTGGAATCCGCGCCGGACGCCATCATCATCGTAAGATGCGACGGATCGATCATGCTGGTGAATTCGCAGGCGGAGAAAATCTTCGGCTATCAACGCGAGGAATTACTCGGAAAAGACATCGAGATCCTGATTCCAGAACGCTTTCGGGGCAAGCATCCAGGTCATCGAACCGACTTTTTCAAAAATCCGCGTGCCAAGCCGATGGGGGCAGGGCTTGAGCTGGCTGGAAAGCGTAAAGATGGCAAAGAATTTCCACTGGAGATTAGTCTCAGCCCGCTCGAAACCGACGAGGGAACCCTCGCCATGGCGGCAATCCGTGATACGACTGATCGCAAGCGATTCGAGCGCGAATTGAACGAGGCCAAAGAAGAGGCGGAACGGGCGAACAGAGCGAAAAGCGAGTTTCTCTCGCGCATGAGCCACGAGCTGCGCACCCCCCTAAATGCAATTTTGGGTTTTGGCCAGCTGATCGAAAGACAAAGCCCGGCCGGGTCGATGCGAACTCGTGCCAGTCACATCACCGCTGCCGGACGCCATCTTCTCAATTTGATCAATGAAATCCTCGATATCAGCCGGATCGAAGCCGGGGCGATGCAGCTTTCTCTCGAACCTGTCTGTCTCGCCGATGTGCTGAATGAAGCATTCGATCTCATCCGACCCCTGGCAGCGGAACGCGGCATTGAATTCATTTTGCCGGGCCGTGTTGATCCGCCGGTGTATGTCCAGGCGGATTTCCAACGATTCAAGCAGGTTGTGCTCAATCTGTTCTCGAATGCCGTCAAATACAGTCCGAAAAACGGTAAAGTTACAATCTCCTACCGATCTTCCGGTGAAGGCACGATGCGGATTGTTGTCGCCGACATGGGTTCGGGCATCGCCAGTGAAAAATTGTCTCGGCTATTCACGCCTTTCGACCGATTGGGCGCTGAGCAATCATCGGTTGAGGGAACTGGTCTCGGCCTTGCTCTTTCTGCACGCATCATGCACGCGATGGGAGGCGGTATCGGGGCGAGTAGCCAGATGGGACGCGGCAGTACTTTCTGGGTCGATCTTCCCCGCGCTGAGCCGCCCTCGGCCAAAGTGCCTGAAACGGATAACGAACAACCGGCCTCGGAGCTAAACCGTGCTCAAGGCAAGCGCACCATTCTTTACATCGAGGACAATCTTTCCAATCTCAACCTCGTTCAGGAAATTCTACGCCAGCAACCGCAAGTTGAACTTCTCAGCGCAATGCAGGGCCGGCTCGGGCTGGATTTGGCGCGCAAACATTCGCCCGACCTCATCCTGCTGGACGTGCACCTGCCAGACCTGGACGGATGGGATGTCTTTTCGCAACTGCGAGGCGCGGAGACAACGCGAAACATCCCGGTCATCGTCATTAGCGCCGACGCGACCTCGCGCCAGATTCAACAGTTCATGTCTGCTGGGGCACGCGATTACCTAACCAAACCGTTGGACATCACCAAATTTTTGCGCGTAATCGAGGAATCTGCGTGGCCGTCAACCGATTTCAAAACGTTAATTCAGAGACCGAACAAAAATCCGTTGGCCAGCGTGCTCAATTAACGGATGAACCGAGCCGGAGAATGCCGAACCAGATCAACATAGAAAGCTGACTCATCACCTATGAATACCACCCAATGGCAAAGCGACCTCGCGGCCTACGTGAAAATGAGGATCCTAATCGTGGACGACGAACCCTCTAACGTCGCCCTTTTGGAGGATATGTTAAGTGACCAGGGATACATCAATCTTAAGTCGACGACTGATTCCCGCCGCGTCCCGGAGTTTTGCCGCGAGTTCGATCCAGATTTAATCCTGCTCGATTTGTGTATGCCGCATGTTGATGGATTCGCTGTTCTCGAATCCCTCCGTGCCGAGCGGAGCGAGGTCTACCTGCCGATCATCGTCCTTACTGCGGACGTTAATGAGGAAAGCAAACGCAGAGCCTTGCATTGCGGCGCGACCGATTTTCTGCACAAGCCCTTGGATCACATCGAGGTGCTTCTGCGCATTCGCAACCTGCTCGAGACCCGTCGCATTCATCAGTTGCTTGATACCCGCCGCGCTGCTCTGGAGGAGGCCGTTCATGCGCGCACCTCAGAATTGCACGACGTGCAGAACGCGTTTGTCGATTGTGCCAAACAGTTTCATCAAGCCTTGGGCAAAGCCAAGTCAACGCCTGAATAAATTTTCATTTCGGGATATGCCTCTTAGCTCAGGCACTTGAGTGAAATCTTAAAGAAGTTGTGGGATTGTCGTTGAAGCGGCTATCTTGCGTCCCTTAAGATCGAACCATATGTGGAGCAGAGAAGAAGCGCTGACCGATCCGTCCATACGAGAGCCATTGATTTTCCTGTCGGAGTTTAGGTTTTTTCTGCGCGAGATCCCCACTGAAATCGCGGTGCGGCTGTATCGCCCGATTCATTCGGCCAAGATCGTGGTTCGGCGAAGCCACGACATTTCTGTTAGCGGGCTGAACGCGCAGCAAGCCGCAAATTGTGAGGATGATTCGAAGGAGGGCGAAGTTCTTCATGCCGCGGTCGACGAACTTCTTTGCGTTTACAATGCAGCCCGCGCTCAGGGCTTGAAACCCGATGCGTCGTGGCTGAAACCAAATCCCAACTTTTGTTAGAGCTTGCCTGACCCCGCAGCGGCTTACGCTTGTTTCCCTTGGCATGATCGCACACCATTCGCGACATGGCTGACGAAGCAGCAATAATAACTGAGCAGGCAAAACACACCGATGATCAACTGGTCCGCGGCATCGGCATTCCATCGCTGACCGCGAATATCGTTAGCTCGACAATCGGTGCGGGAATTTTTGTAATTCCCGCCACGGTTGCGCAGGGGCTGGGATCCGCGGCGCCGCTCGCATTTGTCTGCTGCGCGATCGCGATGGTTCTGTTCGTCACCTGTTTCGCCATCGCGGGAAGTCGGGTGTCCTTGACCGGCGGATTATATGCGTATGTCGAAGTCGCTTTTGGAAAATACATTGGGTTTCTGGCCGGAATCCTTTATTTTCTCACTGCGCTAGGGGCGGTCGCCGGCGTTGTCAATGTCCTGGCAAACTCGGTCGCTATCGTCGTCCCGTTTCTAGGCGGGCCAGTGATGCGTATCGTTGTGATGTTTGCCGTTTATGGCGTGCTGGTGTTCATCAATATCCGCGGCGTGCGCGAAGGTGCGGGCGCGGTCACGGCAATCACGATCGCCAAACTTCTCCCGCTTTTGTTGTTCATCAGCGTAGGAATTCTCTTCATTCGTCCGGCGCATCTCGCATTTAGCGCCTGGCCCGGAAGCAAACCGTTAGGGGATGCCGTCATTTTGTTGATCTTCGCTTTCGTCGGGATCGAAGTAGCATTGATTCCGAGCGGCGAAGTGAAAAACCCGGCGCGTACTGTCCCGCGTTCGGCTTATCTGGCGCTCGTCGTTACCACCACCATTTATATTCTCATCCAGCTTGTGGCACAGGGTACCCTCGGCGCCGAGCTTGCCACTCACAAAGACGCGCCGCTTGCCGAGGCAGCCGCAACATTTCTCGGCCAGGCCGGCCGAACTATCCTGCTCGCGGGTGCGACCATCTCGGCGTTTGGGTTTGTCACCAGCGACATCCTCAGTTCGCCTAGAATGATCTTCGCCTTCGGCCGGGATCGCTCTTTGCCGGCATGGTTCGCCCATGTGCATCCGCGTTATCGAACGCCGGATGTTGCCATCATCACTTACGCCGCACTCGCCTTTGCTTTGTCGGTTACCGGCACGTTCGAACGCCTGGCTGTTCTTTCCAACGTTGCCGTCCTTCTGATGTATCTTCTCTGCTGCGCCGCCTGCTGGTTTTTGGTCCAACGCGATGTTCGCGCCAACGGCAGGGCTTTTAACTTTCCCGGCATGAAAATCGTGCCTGCGCTCGCCATCGTCACGATCATTTGGATTCTGGCACACGCCACAGCGCGCGAATTTATTATCACGGCAATCGTGCTGGTGGTCGCGACTGCCTTTTACGCGATCGCTTCAACATTTCGGCCAAGCGAAGCCCCCGACCGCTAAATGTTGTGGTCGGGCTTGGCGACTACCAGCCGAATTGTGTAGATTCGGCTTGTTTCTCCCCCGGCTGCGCTATATTCTCCACAACCGGCAACGGCCATCAATGCATCTTCAATCGCTCGAGCTTTTCGGCTTTAAGTCGTTCGCCGATAAAACGATCTTCAATTTCCACGAAGGTGTCACCGCTATCGTCGGTCCCAATGGCTGCGGCAAATCCAATGTCTGTGACGCTGTCCGCTGGGTCCTAGGCGAGCAATCCGCCAAGTCGATGCGCGGTGGCGAGATGGCTGACGTTATCTTTAATGGCGCCGAATCGCGCAAGCCGCTCGGGTTCGCCGAAGTCTCGCTCAACTTTACCGAGTGTTCCCACGAACTCGGGGTCGATTGGCACGACGTGCGTGTAACCAGACGCATTTATCGCGACGGCAACTCCGAATATTTCCTGAACAAGACGTTGTGCCGCCTGAAGGACATTCACAATTTGTTCGCCGATACCGGAGTTGGCCGCGCCGCCTATTCCATCATGGAACAGGGGAAGATCGACCTGATCCTGAGTTCGCGACCCGAAGATCGCCGCAGTGTGTTCGAGGAAGCGGCCGGGATCACCAAATACAAGACGCAAAAAAAAGAAGCGTTGCGCAAACTCGAAGCGACCGAAGCGAATCTGTTGCGCATCGGCGACATCATCAAAGAGGTGAAGCGTCAAATCGGTTCGCTGCAACGGCAGGCCGGCAAGGCGCGGCGCTATCAAGCACTGCACGCGGATTTGCAAGTGCTCGATACCCATTTCTCACATCGAAAATTGCAGGGCTTCGAGCGTGAACTGGGCAACTGCTCGGCCGAGATTGCGCGCATCTCGGAAGTCGAACAGTCGACCCGCGGCGAAATCAATGAGTACGAAGCGAAACTTGCCGAGGCACGCCGCGAACTCGATGCAGCTGATGAAAATATCGCGGACGGGCGCAGGAAGTTACAACAATTGGAAAACGAGATCGCGTCGCATCAGCAGCGGATCGAGTTCAATGAAAAACATGGTGCGGAGTTGCGCCAATGGATCGAACGAAGCCGGCGCGAGATTGAATCGGCAGAATCAAAGTTGCGGGATCAGAAAGCAGAAATCGAATCTGCCAATGCCTTGGTAGAGGGAACCGCGCGACTACTCGAACAAAAGAACGAAGAACTGAAGCAACTTAACGAAAACGTCGCCCGACAACGCGAAGTTTTCCGCCTGTCCGATCAAAAGCTCCGCGACACGCAAATGAGTTTGTCAAAGGACGAGCTCCGACTATCCGCGATTACAGAAGATTTGCGTGATTTACGCGAGCGGCGCGATGCCACTAAGCGCGACTCCAAAACGGCTCGTACCAGGATCACGGCAGCGGAGGCCAGTCACAAAAAATTAAACGCTGAGGTTGCAAGCGCGCGCGCCACCACCGAAGCCGAACGACAAACGATGGAGCAACTTTTCGCGCGGGTGCGCTCGCAGGAAGACGCCTTGCGTGAAAACCGAAGGGCGCTAACCGATCTCGAGAAAAAACTAGCGGCGATTGATCGAGCCATTGCCGAAAACGAATCGCGTCACGAAGTTTTGCGGCAACTCAACGAAGAAGGCGAAGGCCTGGCGCAAGGCTCGCAGGCTTTATTAAAGAACCAGGAATTTGAATTTGCCGGCGCGCTCGCGGCGCAGCTCAATGTCGAGCGTGACCTGGTTCCCGCGGTCGAAGCTGCATTGGGACGGAATTTGCACGCTCTCATCTTGCGAGACGCCGGGCGAGCGGCCGAAGTTATTTCGCATTTAAACCGGCATCAGTT
>DATELT010000140.1:0-4704 GCA_035276245.1 Chthoniobacterales bacterium | reverse complement strand
CTGGATGAGACGCTGGCGTGGAAAGGTAATGATTTTGGGCTCGGGTTGACCCGAGCCCTATTGTATTTTCACTGGAAAGCGGACCTCGGGCCGTGGAAAGAGCTGGTCGCTGGCGACGCCGCGAAAAATGCCGATCCTAACGATTTACTCACGGCCCGTTTGAATCTGGCATTATTTGAGCGCGATTATCATACTGCCGAGCAAATCCTCGCTTCGCCCGGCGGAAACGAGTTCGATGACGATGGCTTTTTCACTCCGCGGGAATTCAACCAGGCGATCGTCGCGCGCGCGCTAGGCAACACAACCAAAGCTAACATCGCCTTTCAAGCCGCGGGTGAACGGGCACTGGCTGCGGTCCATCAACGGCCGGATGATCCCAAGGCAACCATAGCGCTCGCCCAAAGCGATGCTCAGCTCGGTCGAAAAGAGGATGCAATCCGCGAAGGCGAACGCGCGTCGCAATTGCTGCCGGTGGAAAAAGATTGGCTCAATGGGTCTCAGTTACAGGTTAAGCTTGCCGGGATTTATGCCCAGACCGGCGAGATCGATCGCGCGCTCGACCTTTTGGAACAGATGGTTCATAACCCTGGCGGAGCCACTTATATTTCGTACGGTTCGCTCAAGTTGGATCGGGTGTGGGATCCGCTGCGAGGCAATCCGCGTTTCGACAAGCTGGTTGCCGAGCTGGCGCCGAACGGTTGATAGTCGTTAGAACGCGTCGCTGCTCTTGCTTTGGTTGAGAGTTGCAGACAAAAACACTCAACTTTTTTGCCAGGCTTAACGCATCAGGGCAATCAGCCGACTACGGCTGGTGACTTCGAGCTTGCGGAAAATCGAGTGAATGTGTTTTTTCACCGTCGCCAAACTTGAACCGGTTTCATCGGCGATCTCCTGGTTGCTTTGCCCATCACAGATAAGTCGAACGATTTCACGTTCGCGTCTCGTTAGTTGAACGAAGTGCGGCAACTGGGCGACACCGGGCAACGCCCGCGGAGCCGCTTTAACCTGCAAATTTTCGCACTCGATCAGAAAATGTGGCTGCGCTACGCCCGCCGAGCTCAGTTTTCGTAGTCGGATGGTTGCACGCAGATGCGGCGATCGCGGATGATGCACCCGTTCTTTTCTTGAGCGCGTCCGCGGCGCGGTGGAACGCTGCCATTTTTGTCTGAGTTGACGGCATCGATCTAATATTTCGGGCGGGATCGGCGAACGGGGCTTGGTCCAGCGCGCTTCGTTCGCGCCTTTTTCCCACACGCTACAGAAGTCGCGCGCCGCCCGGTTTTGATAAACCGGTTTCAAATTCCAGCGCAGGAGAATTGTAGGCAACGGCAGGCGCCTCACCAATTCCTCAAGGGCCGTGCGCGCTGAATGTTCGCGCTCGAGCGATCCGAGCCGCTGAAGAGCGGTGCGAAATTGGCGATAAAGTTGCCGAAGCAATTTCATCTCCGCAGGCGTGAGATCGCCTTGCGCGGCCGTGCGCATGATCGTAATCGCGCAAATGAGTCGTTGGTTTTTCCAGAAAAAGAGAATGATGCCGTGGCGGCAGTGTTGCGGCGCCAGGTAACGGCGATAAAGGACCGATTTGGTCAAGAGGGTTCGATTTGAAAAGAGATCGGTAATTCGCACGAACCTTTTGCGCGGTCGGCCGGTTACATAACTCCTGAGCGGTTCCGTGGCGAAAAAACCCCTAGGCAAGGACCGGGTTTTTCTGGCGATCATGGGCAAAACCGGATTGTGCTGGAATGTCATCCTGATCACGTGGTTCGGGATTGCGGCGGAAAGCAATCGCCGAGCGGCTTTCCAGAACGAGTCGATATTCGTCGCCCGGTGAAGGCCAAGCAAAGGCCGCTCGATTGCGGGATCGATGATTGGTTCGCGCTTCATATCCACTCCTTCAGGCCCAAATGCACCCACCCTGGCGCGATCGCCGTCTTGTTTGTCCCACTTCAGGCCGCGCGTTTTCCCCAAGGACCCGGAAAGGTCGGAGATCAAAAAATACAACCTAAGTTATCTGGCAATCGGCCACCGGGCGCTCAGGTTAAGCTTCAAAAGAAAGGAAAAATAGCAAATGAAACTACAAATCAACGTGCCTGTCAGCGGCCTGGACCTAGCCAGCCTGCTTCAGGGTGAAGAAGGGTTTTTCCTCTGCCAAAATAGAGGACAAAACTACGTCACGGTAGCGAAGGCTGGTCACTCCATCGCCTTTGGCCCAACGCCAATTGGCCGAGCGATCCAGGAAACGCCAACGGCTAATCTCGGACCCGAACCCTGGGTGGTCACGAAGATTAGTAACTCCACCGAGTTCAATGAACTCCGCGGAACAAGCGGAAGCTCGGTCAGCAACAGGTAACGATATCTGGTGGAAACCGAAAAACTAAAACACTAAACAAAAATCAAGAGCCCCGGTGAGGAGGAAAACTCATCGGGGTTTCTTTTATTTGAGCCGGGTCCGCCCTCGCCGAGGCTTGTAGCTTGCCGACACCGAACACTTTCAACATTCAACGCCCAACCACCAAAGGCTTTCGGGGCGATCCCAGTGCGCCGTAAAGAGTTCGTTCCTCTTACGAGATGACGAAGAGGTGCGTCGCCAGAAGAGACAGTCCGGTAAGAATCGATTAACCTGAAAAGGAAAAGAGCAATGAGCCCACAAGAAGCTACGGCGGGGGCAGGAAGGAAAGGCTTATTTCTCATGATTAGCCCTACTCGCGGCGTTCACCATCGGTTACGGACAAACTAAGAAACGCTCCGCGATTCAGTGGAGGCCGTCTGATTGCATCAGCCCGTTAATGTTACCGGAAGGTCTCTACGATCTCTCCCAGTTCGGCAAGGGACAGTATCGGATCGACGGCAAAATGTCGGCAGGTCATTTCAACTGCATCTATTTTATCTTTCAGCCAGGCGCTGCGCTCAATCCCGAGGCTGTCTACGGAGTGACGGAATCGTCATTTGCGGTCAAGGACACGAAAGTTACCTGGCGCAGTTACAAGACTATCGTCGAAGGTCGTCCCGTCATTCGCAAAGAAACGGTGATGCCAAACATTCTGCCACATGAAAAGCAAGGCGATGGTTCGGATTATATCTGGATCCGAGTGGATGCTGATTCGCAACAGGTCCTCGATCAACTAACGCCGGCGGCCGAGGAAATCCTGCGCGATCTGGCGAAGGGCTGACGCCAAGGGCAGAAGTCCGAGAGCAAAAAGCGGATTCTCGTTGGTCAGCAATAAACAGTTGCGATGTTCGCGCAGATTTTCCGCAGACGCGCTTTGTGGCGCTATTCCTGAAATCTTCACCGCGTCTCTGCCCGAAACGCTACAAGCCGCTCTCGAGGATTTCCTTAAGAACCACGGCGTGGTTCTGTTCGCGGTTACGGGCGCTGAAAACCAGTGTCACCGGCCCTTGGCGCATTCTGCTTCGCAAAACTTCGAGCTCATCGTGATGATTCTTTAATTCCGTCCGGTAACGGCGGCAAAACTCTTTCCAGTCTGCGTCCTCATGATGGAACCATTTTCGGAGTCCGGTGCTAGGCGCAATCTCTTTCAGCCAAAGATCGATCCTGGCTTTCGCTTTGGTCAGGCCACGAGGCCACAATCGATCAATCAGAATCCGTGTCCCGTCAGATTTCGACGGCGAGTCGTAAGCGCGCTTTAACTGGATTTTCATACCACTAACTTACAGATCGCGTAATACCTTTGACGTGCTGAATAGCGCGAGGGCAGCTGAGAGGCGAGAACGCTTCGCGAATTTCGCTTTTCGACCGTCAAGCGAAGCTTCCATCTTCGCTAAAGCTACGACGCGACAAGATGGCGTGACAAGTGGTTGAGAGTGGCGGAAAGGAGAAGGCAACAATGTCGCATGAGCCCGAAACGCAAGTTCAGCTCGAGATCGGTCATGTGCTGTTCATCGACATTGTTGGTTATTCGAAGGCGTTGATCGATGACCAGCGCGCGCTCCAGCAAGACCTGAATGACATTGTTCGAAACACTGAGCAATTCCGCGCCGCCGAATCGGCCGGAAAACTAATCCGGCTTCCCACCGGCGATGGTATGGCGCTGGTGTTCTTCACTTCTCCAGAAGCGCCGCTGTTATGCGCGATGCAGATAGCCGACGCTTTGAAATCGCATCCGCGATTGCGGGTGCGCATGGGCATTAACACCGGGCCGGTTAGCGGCATAGCCGACGTGAACGACCGCTCCAATGTAGCGGGCGCCGGCATCAATATCGCCCAGCGCGTGATGGATCTGGGCGATGCCGGTCACATCCTGCTTTCCAAACGCGCCGCCGAAGATCTGTCGCAGTACCGCCGATGGGAGCCTTATCTTCACGAGGTCGGCGATGTCGAAGTGAAACATGGCGTGCGCATCGGCATTGTTAACTTTTACACCGACACCATTGGTAAGCCCGAGTTGTCGCCCAAACTTCGCGTCCGGAAGAAATGGACTGGCGGTCGCGTCGCACTGCTCATCGCAGCGGGAACAATGGTCGCGATAATCGCTGCACTCCTGGCGATTCGGCAATGGCAGCGTCCACCTGCGTTGAGTGGGATGCCTGAAAAAAGTATCGCGGTCCTTCCATTTGAAAATCTGAGCGCGAACCAAGAGAACGCGTTCTTCACCGATGGCGTTCAAGGTGAGATCCTGACCGACCTCGCCAAGGTCGCGGACTTGAAAGTGATCAGCCAGACCAGCGTGATGCAATATCGCAACG
>DATELT010000139.1:0-3832 GCA_035276245.1 Chthoniobacterales bacterium | reverse complement strand
GCCAAATTATCTCGCCGGTCAGATGGGCAAACGGCCGTCGACTGATCACGAAGAATTTAAGCGCGTCGAATCCGACGTCCGCGCGCGCATCAAGAAATTACTGAACGCAAATGGCGATCGGACCCTGACCTCGTTCCATCGTGAGCTGGGCTTGCTGCTTTGGGATAAATGCGGCATGGCGCGAAATGCCACTGGTTTGCAAGAGGCCCTCGAGAAGATTCCGGAATTGCGGGAGCAATTTTGGAGGAGCGTCCGGGTTCCCGGCGAAGGCGAAAGCTACAATCAATCGCTCGAACGCGCGGGGCGCATCGCCGATTTTCTTGAGTTCGCCGAGCTCATGTGCATTGATGCGCTTGAGCGTGATGAATCATGCGGCGGACATTTCCGGGAAGAACACCAAACTCCCGATGGCGAAGCCCAGCGTGATGACGAGAATTTCGCCGCTGTATTCGCGTGGGAATTTCAGGGAAACGGAAACATCCTTCGCCCGACACTACATCGCGAACCGCTCCATTTCGAAGCCGTGCATTTATCGCAACGAAGCTACAAATGAGGCTTCCCTATTCTGTCATCCCGAACGCAGTCGAGGGATCCCGTCGCGAGATCTTTAAGGTAACGCCACTGGACCCTTCGACTGCGCTCCGCTTCACTCAGGATGAAGGTTGTTGATCACACACCATGAACTTCCTGCTGAGGATCTGGCGGCAAAGTAATCGGCAATCGAAAGGCAAACTTGTCGAGTACAGAGCCACAAACATTTCGCCTGATACTTCGTTCCTGGAGATGCTCGATATCGTCAACGACGAGTTAACAGAACGTGGCGAAGCACCGATTGCGTTCGACTCCGATTGTCGGGAAGGAATTTGCGGCACCTGCGCCCTAACGATTAATGGACAAGCGCACGGCCCAAAGCATCCTGCCGCTGCCTGCCAGCTTTACATGCGCTCATTCAGCGATGGCGAAACCATTACAATCGAACCCTTTCGCGCCAAGCCTTTTCCTTTGGTGTGCGACCTGGTCATCGATCGCAGCGCCCTCGATCGAATCGTGCAGGCAGGTGGTTTCATCGCCGCCCGCGCCGGATCTGCCCCGGAAGCGAACTCTATTCCCGTGCCAAAACATAGCGCCGACCTGGCGATGGAAGCGGCCGCGTGTATCGGTTGCGGGGCGTGCGCGGCGGCGTGTCCGAACGCTTCGGCCATGCTTTTCACCGCGGCGAAGGTTTCGCATCTGGCATTTCTTCCGCAGGGTTCACCGGAACGGATTTCGCGCGCACTGAAAATGGTGCGCCAGATGGACGCGGAAGGTTTTGGCAATTGCACCAACACCTACGAGTGCGAAGCCGTTTGTCCGGCAGAAATTAGCGCAAGTTTTATCGCGAAACTCAATCGTGAATACGCTCGAGCCGTGTTGCAGCGAAGCGCCGGCGAGTAACACTCAGCTTCCGCTGACGCAAGTTCTCCGGGTAGCGCAATTTTTAGGGCACCGACAGCGCGGCACCCTCCAATGTTTCGCATGTGCACGTCCACAATTCGGGGTCCAGTTCTGCCTTCGCGCGCTTCGCCACTAACTCTGCGTCCACATTCAGTCGCATGACTGCGAAAATTGTCGAGCCCGACCCTGACATTAACGCTGCAGCTACTTCCGGTCGTTGGCGGAGCCATGATCTTATTTGCGCGAGAAAAACGAACTTTTCGAAAACGGGGCGCTCGAGATCGTTGGCAAAGGTGATGCCTGCAAATTTTTGTGGCTCATAGATTGCGCTCACGAGCTTGCGCGCCGCATGCCAGCGCGAATAGGCCCACGCACTCGCCACACCGAACTCCGGCTTCAAGAGCAGTAAATTTAATGATACCGACAAAGGTGCCGGCATGACGATCTCCCCTCGCCCCCTGCACGTTGCGGTTGTTTCCTTCAGGAAAAATGGAACGTCAGAACCCAGTTTCGTCGCCAGGCTGTTCAAAGTTTCGTTGGAAAGCTTGGCATCAAAAAACCGATTCAGTCCGCGCAAGGTTGCAGCGGCATCGCTACTACCACCGCCGAGACCAGCGCCGTGGGGAATTTTTTTCCGAAGCGTAAGCCTCGCTTTTGGTTCGCGACCTATTTCGGCAAAGAAGGCGCCCGCGGCGCGCACCACCAGGTTGTCATCGCCGGCAAGTGCCGGTTGGTCACAATAAAATTCGAGTCGATCTGCAGGCTCGATCACCAGCGAATCGTGCAACGTGATCGGTGCAATCAATGTTTCGATCTCGTGAAACCCATCCTCGCGCCGGCGCAGCACCCGCAGAAAAAGATTCACCTTCGCGTGCGCCAATTCTTCCATACCTTGCAATCTGTCCACCAAATAACCGAAATTGACGAGATGAAACCTCCCGGTCGCGATCGCCTGATCATCGCATTGGACGTCGGTACTCGCGCGGAAGCCATTTCCCTGGCGCTGACTCTCGCCCCATTCGCCGCCTGGATGAAAATTGGATTACGACTTTTCATGGCCGAGGGACCGGATTTAGTGCGCACGATTCGCGAAACTGGCGCAAAGGTATTCCTCGACCTGAAGTTGCACGATATTCCGAACACGGTGGCACGAGCGGTTGAATCAGCTGTTGGGTTGGAGGTGCAAATGCTAACAGTTCATCTCTGCGGCGGAAGCGATATGATCCGTGCCGCCGTTTCCGTTGCACCAGATAGTCTCCTGCTGCTGGGCGTAACGGTGTTGACCAGCGCGGACAGCGAAACCCTGCGCGAAATCGGAATTACTGATGACGTTTCGCAACAGGTCGTACGACTGGCGAAAATCGGAGTGGACTGTGGCATCGGCGGCGTTGTCGCTAGTGCGCAGGAGATTGGAGCGTTGCGAAAGGCAATTGATCGAAACGTGAAGCTGGTCATTCCAGGAATTCGCCCCTCTGGGAGCGAAGAACATGATCAGAAACGGACTATGGCACCCGCTCAAGCCGTCGCTGCCGGTGCAGACTATCTTGTGGTCGGGCGACCAATCACATCGGCGCCCGATCCCACGATTGCGGCAAAGCAAATTCTTGAAAAAATCGAATCCGCTCTTTAATGACCTGATTGTTATTGACGATCCGACACCTCGCCCCGGGCCGCTCAATATGGCAATTGACGAGGTTCTCCTGAACAGCGGGCGATCCGCGATTCTGCGATTTTATATGTGGGACAAGCCGACGATTTCGTTCGGCTATTTCGTCACCTTTGCCGAAGCGCGCGCCGCGGCCGGCGACCGCGCGATGGTTCGTCGTTGGACCGGCGGTGGGATCGTACCGCACGGGGCAGATCTGACGTACTCCATCATGATCGGATGGAACGATGACAATTTCTCTCTCCCGTCGAAGATAATTTACCAACGTGTGCACGCGGCTTTAAGTAGGGCTTTGTGTGAAATCGGTATCGACACCGTTCTCACGGAGGCGAACGAGCCGAAATTGTCTGAGGCTTGCTTTGCCAATCCTGTGGTCTCAGACGTAATCGAGAACGGGAGAAAAATTGCGGGGGCGGCACAGCGCAAAACGCGCAGCGGTTTGCTGCATCAGGGAAGTATTCAACGCGAAAACTTAAACGGGAAATTTCGAAGCATTTTCGGGAAATTATTAGCTAAACGATTTATTACCAACACGATTGACATGAGGATGATCTTCCGCGCTGCTGAAAAGCTAACCGTCACAAAATATGGGACGGACGCATGGTTGCGCCGCCATTGATCGTCCTTCTCCACAAGATCGCGGCGGTGCTGAAATCACCGTTTGTTTGCTCAGTCCACAGCCGCGAGCCAAACAACCGCTTTTTGTTTCTGGCCCGAACGCTTTCTTTCAAA
>DATELT010000138.1:0-3212 GCA_035276245.1 Chthoniobacterales bacterium | reverse complement strand
TCCCAGGTGGTCGGTTCACACCGTTACTTTTTGAAATTGCCGTTGAAGGTCCTGTCTCATCACCGGAACATAATCTTCTCATGTCTCGTCAATACACCCTGCAACGGACCCATTCGGCCTTTACGGGGGCGATTGATTACGCAGCGGAACTGAATGAGCAGCAGTTGGCGGCGGTGACGGCGCCGCCCGGACCGATGTTAATCATCGCGGGAGCAGGCTCGGGGAAAACGCGGACACTGACGTATCGCGTCGCCTACTTGCTCGAGAACGGGGTCGATGCGCGCAACATCTTATTGCTGACGTTTACCAACAAAGCCGCGCGACAAATGCTCGATCGGGTTGCGAATTTGTTGCCGGTGGACGCCGCCGGAATTTGGGGCGGCACGTTTCATTCCATTGGCAATCGGATGCTACGCAGACACGGCAGCGCACTGGGTTATGCATCCGGATTCACGATCATGGATCGCGAAGATCAAAAGGATTTGATCGCGACGGTAGTAGCGAGTTCGGGAATTGACCCGAAAGAAATCCGGTTCCCGAAGGCCGATGTACTGGCCGACGTTTTCAGTTTCGTCGTCAACACCGAGCGACCGATGGAGGAATTGCTTTCCGAAAAATTCCCCTATTTCCTTCCATTACTCGAGCAGATCAAAGATGTGCAGTCGCGTTATGAACGAAAAAAGAAAGCGACGAACTCCCTCGATTTTGACGATCTGCTCGAGAAAACGCTGCGCATGCTAGTCGAGCACGAGCGCATCGCGCACGTTTACCGGCGACAATTCCAATTCATCCTGGTCGATGAATATCAGGACACGAACAAAATCCAGGCCGATTTCATCGATCTACTCGCCCGCGAACATCAGAACGTGATGGTAGTCGGCGATGACGCGCAATCGATCTACTCCTGGCGCGGCGCGAATTTCCAAAACATTCTCGAATTTCCGAACCGTTATCCGACGGCGCAGGTGTTCCGGATCGAGCTCAACTATCGCAGCGTGCCCGAGATTCTCGAAGTCGCCAACTGTGCAATCGCGGCCAACGTTAAGCAGTTCAAAAAGAACCTGAGCGCGACGCGCGACTCGAAGGCGATGAAGCCGGCGGTGATCGCGCTAAATGATGGCAGCGAGCAGGCGCAATTCGTAGCCCAACGAATCCTGGAGCTGCGCGATGAAGGAGTGGAATTAAGCGAAATTGCGGTGCTTTATCGCGCACATTATCACGCAGTCGAATTGCAACTCGAACTGTCCCGCCGCGGCATTCCCTACCAAATCACCAGCGGAATTCGATTTTTTGAACAGGCGCACATCAAAGATGTCGCGTCATTCATCCGATTCGTCGTCAATCCGCACGATGAAGTCGCGTTCAAACGAATGGTGCGATTGCTTCCCGGGATTGGCGGCAAAAGCGCGGAAAGCTTGTGGAAGGGATGGGAGAGAGAGCTCGCGGCATCACCGCTTCCTGAACCCGCGGTCGCTGACCGCGGCGCGGGGTCAACGACGCCGGCTACAGAAATGTCCGCGGACAACGTCCGCGGCTTCAGCATCGCCGAGCGGTTTCTCAAGCTCAGCGTCAGCACGCGCTCCAAAAAAATGTGGGAACAACTGGCGCAAACACTGGACGAAATTGCGCCGAAAGGAAAACCGAATCCCCCGAGTGAGATGATCGTGTCGGTCGTGGAAGCGATCTATGACGATTACGCCAAGGCGAACTTCACCAATTACGAACTGCGCCGCGAAGATTTGAATCAGTTGGCGGCGTTTGCCCGCCAATTCAGCGACGCGCAGGAATTTCTGTCTCAGCTCGCGCTGATCAGCAACGTCGACGCGGAGCCGACGCCGAATGCAGCGGCAGACAAGGAAGCAGTAAATCTGTCATCGGTACATCAGGCGAAAGGCCTGGAATTTCATACCGTGTTCGTGATTTGGCTGACCGACGGAATGTTCCCGAGCTCGCGCTCGCTGGAAACACGCGATGCCATTGAAGAAGAGCGCCGCCTCTTTTATGTGGCGATCACGCGCGCGCGCGACGGACTTTATCTCAGCTATCCCCACATGCGTCTCAATGCCGGTTTCGGCGACGTTTTCCAGCGGCCATCACGGTTTCTCAAAGAAATTCCAAACGAACTCCTCGAGGACTGGCAAGTGACTCGCAGCTGACGTTGCTTAATGACGAAGAAAGCTGGAATGATCAAATGACAAAGAAGAGAACGAGTAGATTGCTTCGACATTCGGGTTCGTCATTCCTTCGACCTTCCTCATTCGTCATTCGTCATTTTTTTCGTGAACCTTTCGCCGGAAAATAAGATTGCAGGCGTTCTCGCCCCGTTGTTTGCGCTGCGAAGCCAGCGTGGTCTCGGGATCGGGGACGTCGGGACGCTGCGCGAATTTATTGAGTGGGCGTGGGAGATTGGATTTCGGGTCATGCAACTGCTGCCGATCAACGAAGTCGGCGGCGATAATTCGCCCTACAACGCCATTAGCGCAATGGCGATCGAACCCACCACATTGCAGCTCGCTCCTGGTTCGCCGGCGGAATTGACGCAGGAGGCATTCGAAAGCGTGATGGCTAGCGAGAATTTGGAAGCGCTGAGACACGGGCCCGTTAAGTATGACCGGGTCAGGAGATTGAAAAGGAGATTACTCGAGTGCGCGTTTAACGATTTCCAACTCAAACCAATTGCAAATCGTCAGACGAAATTTACTCACTTTTGCGAACGGGAATCGAATTGGCTGAAACCGTATTCATTTTTTCGCGTGCTGATGGAGTTGAACGGCGAAAACGAAACCTGGGATGAATGGCAGCTTGAACACCGCGATCCGAAGACAGCGCATACCTGGCTGGAGGAGCAATCAACCGCCATGCGCAAGCAATTTTCGGAGCGCGAAAGATTCTTCTGCTACGTGCAATGGATCGCAGACGAGCAATGGCGCGAGGTGCGCGAATTTGCCGAGGAACGCGGCGTTGCTCTGATGGGCGACATTCCATTCGGCGTCAGTTATTACAGCGCCGATGTTTTCAGCGAGCGTGAAAATTTCCATCTTGATTGGTCAGGGGGCGCGCCGCCGGAGCCGTACTTCAAAGACGACGCGTTCACCATGAAGTGGGGACAAAACTGGGGTATCCCGGTTTATGATTGGGCGGCATTGCGGACGCAAGATTTCGCGTGGTGGCGACAACGGGTGCGCGGGGTAAAACGCATCTTCCACATCTTC
>DATELT010000137.1:0-3698 GCA_035276245.1 Chthoniobacterales bacterium | reverse complement strand
CCGGTACCCACTGGCCGGGTCCAGGTCTCCTTTGCCCGCCTTTGGTGGCAATTACCAGATCCTTTGGATAGGGATAGAGGGCTTCGGCAATCAACAGCTCGCTTGTTTCTGGTCCGTACGCATCGGCCGTATCGATGAGGTTGACGTCGAGTTCGACGGCGCGCTTCAAAACCTTGAGAGCATTACCGCGGTCAGCGGGCCAGCCCCAGATACCCTCCCCCGTGATACGCATCGCCCCAAAGCCAAGCCGATTGACCGGCAGATCTCCGCCGATGTGGAAAAGTGTGTCCTTTTCCCCCTCCGCCAGCGGATTCGCCGCAAAGATTATCTTCGACCCTCCGGCGAATAGTGTAGCTCCGCCAATCAAAGTCGCGCCTAGAAATCTTCGGCGGGTAACGCCGCCGCGTGCCTGCTCGGACCGGTTGCTGGCAAATTCCTCATCCATGAAGGCAGCGTACCTTCGCGCCAATCACTGTCAACGCGGCGCCAACCAGTGATCTCAACGCTGAGGCTTGGCGTTGGATGTTGAAACTTCTTTGCTCGCGCAAGCAGGCGGATAGAACGCCGCGTCACTGAATGCTTAGCGTAACTACAAGGCTACTTCTTGCGTGTATAGTCAATCTCCAGCGTCTTCACATCCTGGCCACCACGGTTCTCGTACCACTCGAAGGTATGATGATTCTTGTCCGTGACCTTAATGACTTCGCGGACGGGCATCTTCATTCCCGGAACCGGTTCAACTTCACCATTATAAGTGAAGGTTTTAGTTGCAGGATCGTAGCTCCCTTCGGAATCCATGATTCCCGTGCCCATGTTATCGACCCAGGAGGAAACAAATTTTTGCTTCACATTGTCGTAGCCCTCGAGCGACATGCCCTTGAACGTGAAATCCTTCATCTTGCCGTCGGCTCCCGGCATTTTCATGGTTCCGCTATACTCGCCCACAAAGAAGCGGCCATTCATCACCGGTTTGCGTGTAAGGGTGCCGGTGGAGGTAGACTGAGTTTCGCCTGGAGCCATCATTTTTACGGTGTAACTCCACGTTCCGGCGAGATCGGCGAGGAGCTTGTGATTTTCGTTAAGCTTCGCCATTTCCATCATTTGCTTAATCATCTCTGCCGGGTCCGGCGAGGCCGCGGTTGTGGCAGGCCCCGAGGCCGCCTGTGTCGTCGCCGTCGTAGACGGAACGCTCGGCGGGGGAGATTGTGCAAAGGCTATTGAAACGGCGGCGGCCATCGCCACGAGAGCGATCAATGGTAAAAAAATGCGGGTATTCATGGCGATGATTTTTCCCGCAACCTCGTCGGCGTCAAATGAAAAGGAGAGGAGAAAGTAACCGAAGCGCGCCTTCAGAATTTGTCGTATCGCTCATTCCCGCGCTATGTTTCGAGCGGATGGAACGCGTCTTTGGGTTGGAGACGGAATATGGGATCACCGTGGAGGGCGCGGACTCGGTGGACGTCGTCGCGGAATCGATCGCACTGGTGCGTAGTTATACCGAGCATGGCGCGTTGATGAAATGGGATTACGGCCATGAAGATCCGCATCGTGACGCACGTGGCTTTCGCGCGCGGGAATTGCGTCAGGACGTGGACGAATCGGCCTATTACGAGATTGATAAGAACCGGCCTCTGACCTTTCAAGAAATCAAAAGCGACCTTGTCCTGTCCAACGGTGCCCGTTTTTACAACGATCACGCTCATCCGGAATATTCCACCCCCGAATGCACAACCTTGCGTGAGATCGTCGCCCAGGAAAAGGCGGGCGAACGGATTCTGGCCGAGTGCGCCCGACGCCGGAATGCGCATTTACGGGAAAATGAACGTGTCTGCCTTTACAAAAACAACACTGATTTTCTCGGTCACAGCTACGGTTGCCACGATAATTACCTGATGCGGCGCGATGTCCCATGGGACCGGATCGTCGCTGGTGCACTGCCGTTTCTGGTTACGCGGCAGATTTTCGCGGGTGCCGGCAAGATGGGGATCGAAGCGGAAAGTGCGCCTGGTCAGCCCGGTGCGTTTCAGATCTCACAGCGGGCGGATTTCTTCAGCGCTTTGGTCAGCATCGACACAATGAATCGCCGCCCCCTGGTGAACACACGCGATGAACCGCACGCCGATGCGAGCAAGTACCGCCGGTTTCATGTGATTATTGGCGACTCGAACATGAGCGAATGGGCGACGGCTATGAAGCTGGGGACGACAACACTAGTCCTGGAGTTGATCGAGAACGGCAACGCGCCGGAACTGGAGATCGCGCAACCGATCGACGCTGCCAAGTCAATTAGTCGAGACCAGAACTACGGTTGGATTATTGAGTTGCGCGACGGGCGGAAAATTTCGGCAATCGAAGTACAGCGACTCTACCTGGGCGCGGCGCAGAAGCTAAATCGCAACGAGGAGAAGGACTGGATTTTGCGCGAGTGGGAGAACGTCCTGAACGATTTGGAGCGTGATGTCATGATCTGTCGCGACCGCGTCGATTGGGCGGCGAAAAAATTTCTCCTGAACGAGCTGAAGGAGGAAGAAAAACTGGTGTGGAGCGATCCATGGTTACAATCGGTTGATCTGGAATATCACAACATCGATTTGGAGCGCGGATTGTACTATGAACTATTGCGTCACGATTCGATGCGGCGCGTGATTAACGAAGATGAGATTCGGCATGCAATTTTTTCTCCGCCGGAAACGACGCGAGCGTTTTTCCGTGGGCGCGCGGTCGCGCGATTTACCGATCAAATCGAGTCGATTCAATGGAACGAGATTGTGCTGGGGGCCGACGGGCGATCCCAAAGAATTGCATTGCCGGAACCGGCCGACCCCGGCCTTGAGCGTTTGAATAGGGCGATACGCAAGAGCGCAGACTTCGCCGATTTTCTACGGGTGATTGAAGGCTAGGCTACGGTCTGCGCGCCAAACAGGCTTAGAGCCTATTTCCCCTCAGGGGGCTACAAGCCGCTGAGAACAGAGACCTGTAAGTCTATGTTCCTGATGGTTTGCGAGATGCAAAGATTGCATCCGGAAGGCGGCGCAATTCCGTTTTTAGTAAAAGGGATAATTATGGGAATAAGCAAATTTATCATCGGCGTGTTTCTGACGCTACCATTTCTCGTTAACACACAAGCGTTCGCCTTTACCCACATTATTGTCTTCGGTGACAGTCTGTCCGATGACGGAAACATCGCTCATCGCGTCCGGGACACCTTCGGATTTAGTTACCCAAGTAGTAATTTCAATTACAGCGACTACCGCTTCACCGACGATTTTAACACTGCACCTGCCGCAAACTTGTACACTGGCACATGGCACGAGCAACTGGCTAAGACATTTTTGAGTTTGCCAAAGGCAACAAACAGTCTCGATGGCGGCACTAATTATGCCTTCGGCGGTGCTACGACCAACAATGGGACACAGGACCGCACTGTTGTTAACAACCCATTTCCGTTTACCGGTGGCAATTTCACAATCACGATCGATAATATTGGCAAGCAGGTTAACGATTATCTCGCCGGCCATTCCCCTGATCCCAATGCGCTCTACATAATTTGGGGCGGAGGGAACGATCTCTTTGACGATTACAGCGCCACCAGTGTAGGGGCCACTGCTAATCGCGTCGGGGGCTTGATCACGCGGCTCGTCAATGCCGGCGCCCGAAATTTTCTCGTCCCCAACGTTCCACCGCTCGGCGCCGTCCCA
>DATELT010000136.1:0-2064 GCA_035276245.1 Chthoniobacterales bacterium | reverse complement strand
TGATAAATCCAGCTTTCAACGATCGAGAGACCGGCAAAAGCGAGAGCGAAATTCGGGTCGAGCTTGGTCGTCCGCTCGTAAAGCTCCTCGGCCTTTAACGAAGTTTCGCGGAGATGATCTGGCCGGTTCGCATAATCATGGGCCTGCACATAGAGCAGGTAAGCATCCGAATCTTCCGTCGGCCGGCGATCGAGCCGTGCGTTTTCATTCGGAGAGAGTCTCGCCTCGAGAGCGGAGGCAATCTTTCGCGCCAGATCGGTTTGAATGGCGAAGACATCAGTTAAATCGCGGTCGTAATCTTCCGCCCAGAGGTGTCTGTCGTTCTCCGCGTCGATCAACTGTACGCTGACTCGCACGCGATTGCCCATACGACGCACACTGCCTTCCAGCAGCGTGCCAACCCCCAGCGCTTTGCCAATTTCGCGGGCGTTGCGTGCACCGTCGCCCCGATAAGACATGACGGACATGCGTGAGATAACCTTAAGATCGCCAATCTTGGAGAGATTCGTCAGGACGTCGTCCTGCACACCATCGGCGAAATAGGCGTTCTCTTTTTCGTCACTTAGGTTTTGAAATGGCAGGACAGCAATCGACTTGTCGATCTTGTGCGCAGTCGCGCGGGGTATCAAAAAGAAGCCGGCAGCAGCGGAAATGACAATTCCTGCGGCAGCGAGCGTGATAATGTTGCGACGCCGGTGTGTTCCGGGCGTCGCTTTTGGCGTGGCTCGAATTCCCTGTGGCGTGACGTCGAATACCCAGGCCAGCACAAGTGCAACTGGGAATCCGATCAGCAACAGAACGACTACCACGCGGATTACCGAGTTCGAAATGTCAAAAATCGGAAGAACTTGAGCGAGACCCTGCGCGAGCGCCCAGCTTGCAACCACGTAGGCGATCGCCACGCGGTAGACTTTGCGTCGCTTCAATTCCTCGAAGAAACCGCTCATGTTAAGTGTGGACCGATCCTGACCATAATCTCGCGTCGCTAACTCGACAGGCAAATCGGCGGCAAGAACGGTAATGGGACCGACCGGCAATACCGGAAGGAAAATCGCCCATGCGAAGGGTCAAAAATGTATACGATGCGGCTGGCGTTGCGATCAACACGGACGAGCACAAATTCCCCGTGCCAATGTTGAAGTGATGCGGGTGTCCAATGAGGTGACGAAGCCAAACCGAGCGCTTGAGAACACGACGCCGACTTAGTTCGAGGATTTCGCGGGTGAATTGCCCGCGATTATGCAACGATGTAAGGAAAGGATTCGTGGCGATGATACCGGACGCGAAGGAAGTCCAAAACGCGCGCGAACTGTTGGGGCGCTATCTTCGACCAACGCGACTCATTTCCGCGGAATCACTCGCGCAGCGTTCAGGTGCACGTGTTCATTTAAAAATTGAAAGCGATCTACCGACCGGCTCGTTCAAGCCGCGCGGAGCGTTAAACGCTTTGCTCACCACTGCGGCGCGGCGCCAGGTGTCAGGAGTTGTTGCCGCCAGCACCGGTAATCACGGCGCCGCTGTTGCCTACGCTGCGCGCATCGTAAAAGTTGGCGCCACGATTTTTCTTTCGGAAAATCCGAACCCGGTGAAACGCGCGCGCATTGTCGCGCTTGGCGCCAAAGTGATCGAGCGAGGCGCGATGGGCTCGTCGACTGCGAGTGAAGTCGCCGCAGAATTTGCGCGCGAGCACGACCACTATTTTCTCGATGATGCAACCGATCCGCTCGTTCCTGTGGGTACGGCCACGATCGCCAGTGAAATCCTGGAGGAGATACCAGCGCCCGACGTCATTTTTGCCCCGATGGGCGACACGGCGCTGATCCGCGGCATCGCCGCGGAAGCGAAGCATCGTTATCCTGGTGTTCGCGTCGTTGGTGTTCAAGCGGAGCAAGCGCCCGCCTACGTGCGATCATGGCGGCAGGGGCGAGTTGTCGTCACCGATAAATGCGACACGATTGCGGATGGTTTGGCATCGCTCCATCCGATCGAAGCAAATGTGATCGCCATCCGTAAGATGGTGGATGAAGTGCGTTTGGTTTCGGAATCGGAACTGCTCGACGCGAT
>DATELT010000135.1:0-8675 GCA_035276245.1 Chthoniobacterales bacterium | reverse complement strand
AGGGGCGCCTTGGCGAGGAGGGATCTTGAAATCGAGGTAGGTGTTAATGTCCGTATCGAGATCAAGTTTGCCCTGCTCGACCAACTGCATCACCGCCGTCCAGGTAAACAGTTTGGACACCGACCCTGGCCGGAACAGCGTACGTTCGGGGTCGACCGGCTTGCGCCCTCCTACATCAGAATACCCATAACCCTTCTGTATTAGAACCGCGCCATCCTTTACCACGACAACCACCGCTCCAGCGATGTCTCCTCTCTGTAATGCATAGGGGAGGAAGCCATCGAGCCATGCCTCGACATCCGTCTTCGTCAAGGTGTGGGCGGCCGGTCCCGGCATGCGCTCGGGCGTCTGCGTTTTCGTTTCGGGCGCTTTTGGAGCAACCACTGGTGCTGGTGGCGCGATTACAGGTTCCTGTTGGCCTAAGCAGAACGGTGCCATCGCTGACACCACTGAAGTCCAAGTGAAACAACCAATTCGGAAGTACAGGCGCGGCGCAGAGCGCGCAATGTCGCGGGTGTCTTGATTACGACCAGGCAAGCCTGACTGGAGAATTGTGAATCTCACATGACTTCGTGCGGTGTGCGCGCCGGTTCAGGCACAATGATTCGATCCCGATTGAAACTAGCGGGTCAATAGTTCGCGCTGTAACCCACCAAATGGAATAGGATTCCGACGTAGAGGACGGTCAGGCAAGATAACGCCAGCAACACGCTCCAGACTTTTGCCAGCCATCGCCTGTTACTGTGCAACACGGTCCAGGCGTTCCAGAGCGCGATGGCGGCGCCGGCGACGAATACTGCAAATGAGAACAGCCGGAGTAAGCTGATCAAGATATCGGAACTGGGTGAGGTCAGGGCGCCAGAATCATTCTCCATCATCTGGAGGAAGACTATCCAGGCGATTGTGACAACAACCACCAGCACCGACGCAATCCGCACAACGCGATGCGCTCGAGCGTCTATTCCGGTAAGACCGTAAGCCGCACCGTAATGGCGCCGAACCAGCGCAGAAACCGGCCACGCGACGGCAGTAAGAACAAGCACCGCCAGGGAGGCGATCCATAGTGGCAGCAACCAGGCCGACGACCACCACCATCCCACCGGCTCAAAGAGCATGAATGGAAATTCGTCAACGCCGAAGCGTGTTACGCGTCCCTTCTCTACTTTCGCCGCCAACCGATCGCCTCCGTCGACATTACGCCAGACAAAGGGCGCTATCTCTCGCCATTTCTTCGGCGCCTCTCCAGGGCCCTTCAGCAATGACACCTCGATCGTGCCGTCGGCGTTGGCTAAAACTTTCACTTGGCCGAGAAGTTCTGCTAAGGAAAGGAAACTCTCGTGCGCGCGACGCGAGAGGACATAACGCCCGGTCATCAGCCCGGCGTGTTCCTTCGCGGTCTTGGCGCCGACCTGGCCTTCGGGTAACGGACCCGCAAAATAACGACGGCTAAATTCCTCGAAGAGCATTGTACGGATCGGGCCGGCCGCGCCATCTTTGCCAAGGCTGTTAAGCGATGTGTACAATGCGACACCGTCGTCGATAAAAAGATTGAGCTCGGAATGGAAGTACGAGGTATCCCCGCCGTGCGTGATAACGCGATGACCGTTGATGTTGTTCTCGTAAAAACCGAGCAACATTGAGTTGAGCGGCGGGATGACGACTGATCGCGTTCCATGCATCTGCACCGCCGTCGCCTCCTGGAGAATGCGGTTGGATTGGAAGGCGCCATTTTGCAGGTGCGCAATCGCAAAACGGGCCATATCCGTGCCACTAATGGAGATCGAACCCGCCGGCGGGATCATGACGATCTCAAAAGGCTTGGGATCATCTGAAGCGACCCTGTAGCCCTTCGACATCCAGGGCTCCAGTTGCGGTGGCAGCGGCTGGCGGAAAGTTGCGAATTCCATTCCCAGAGGTTGGAAAATGTGCCGCTCGATGTAGTTGTCGAAAGGCTCCCCGGAGACATGTTCCACAATGTAGCCAGCGAGCGCCGCGCCGTAGTTGGAATAGGCCGGTGTGCTGCCAGCATCTGTCACGCGCGGCGGGACCCATCGGCGCAACGCCTCGCCCAGCGGTTTTAGATAACGCGTATCATTTAGAATCAGCGCGCGAATGGTTTCATCGAAGCCGGGCGTGTGAGTCATTAGGTTGCGCAAGGTGATAGGTTTGCCGTTGCGCGGAGGAATCTTGAAATCCAGATAGGTATTAATGTCAGTATCGAGGTCGACTTTGCCTTGCTCGAGTAGCTGCATGACGGCCGTCCAGGTGTATAGCTTGGAAATAGATCCGGCGCGGAAAAGGGTGCGCTCGGGATCGACCGGTTTGCGCGCCGCCACATCGGCATATCCGTAACCTTTTGCCAACAATACCTGTCCATCCTTGACTACCACCACCACTGCGCCGGCCACATCGCCTCGCTGTAAGGCATAAGGAGTGAACCCGTCGAGCCAGGCTTCCACGTCCTCTTTTGTCAGTGCGCGAGCCCCGCTCGGCGGCACCTGCGGACTCTGTGCTCCTGTCTCAGGCGCGCCGGCGGGAGGAACTGTCTTCGGAGGCGCGATACTTGGAACTTGCGCCGAAGCGAGCGTTGGCAGCACGAGAAGAATAAACGCGGCTGTCAATGCAGTGAGAATTGGATAAATCTTCATGTAGAATCCTTTCCGGCCGAGAAAGCCATTTGTCCTAATTAGGCTAGTAGGCCTCTGTTCAGAAAAAGTGTCAAGCGCAGACGCTGGGCTGCCAAAAAGAAGCTCTGTGCGTGCCTCTTCTTTGACAAGGTTTACCTGAGCGCGGATGATTCGGTTCGAGAAAGGCAGGCCGTTTTTCAGCGGAAAAATGAAACCTAAAACTCACACCATCGGCCCGCGATTGCGTTCGCTTCGAGTTCGCAAGGGATGGACGCTTAAGCAGATGAGCAGCCGTTGCGATATCCCGCTCTCGACGCTCGCGAAGGTCGAGCACGATCGTCTCACTCTCACTTACGACAAGCTGCTGCAGGTCAGCCAGCGTTTGAAGATTCCGGTGTCGGAGCTTTTCGCCGACCCCGAAAGCGAAAACGAATCACCCGTAACCGCGCGTCGCAGCATTGGACGTCTCTCGGATGCCGTGCGCGTGGAGACGCATAATTACGATTACCATTATCTCTGCCCTGAATTGCGCCGGAAACGAATGATCCCGGTGCTGGCTCGGTTACGAGTCAAAAGCCTCGAGGAATTTGGGGAACTCGTGCGGCATTCCGGCGAAGAATATACTTATGTTCTGGAAGGTCGGGTGGTTTTACATACCGAATTCTACGATCCACTCACTCTTGAAGTCGGCGAATCCGTCTACATCGACTCGAATATGGGGCACGCCTACCTCGCCGGCGAAGGTTGTCGGGAAGCTGTCGTTCTCTGTTTATGCTCCAGCAGTCAAGAATCGCTTATGGAATCGCTCCTGACACTGCACGGGCCGAATGATTCCCGCGCCCCTGGGACCGCCACCAAGTCGCGCCGTAAACGAAAAGCTTACCGCCAATAGACGTCCAGCCAAAGTCGAAAGGTAATTTCGCGCCTCAAATTGGCTAATTCGGAGGCAAAACCGCCACGCCTTTGTAATGAATCCGTCAGGAAAAAGACTTCACCTGGTGATTTAGCCTCGCAGCGCGTACGGGGGTCGAACCCACGCGGTAGGCTGCGTGGCAATTTTAAACCGTCGCGGAAATCTTGTCCGGCTACTTTGTATGACCTCATCGGTTTATTGCGATCACTTTAGGTTAGATGAGAACACGGCGCACGCCGTTTTTACCTATGGCAACGTGCGTCAGATTGAATGAGAACAAATGAGAAGATTTGTCAGGTAAGGCTTGGCAAGGAGGTGCTCTACCACTGAGCTACACCCGCACAAAAGTGGGTTCAAATAACCGCTCGCAGCTCCGCTTGCGCAAGATTTTTCCTGGAGCCGTCGCGCTGTGTGCGACGCCATGCTTCTCGCAGCGAAGCGGCTGCAAGGAAGGTGCCAACGCTACATAACAATTTTCGTAGCGATACCACTCCAACACTCCAATAGTTCATTACCCCACTGCTCTTATGTTGCGCCCTTCACTCGAACAATTTCGCCGCCTTGCAGAATGCGGAAATTTAGTTCCCGTCGTTGCCGAGATCGTCAACGATGTCGAGACGCCGATCGGAGCATTCCAGAAAATCGGTCGCGAGGGGTTTTCGTTCCTATTCGAATCGGCCGAGCGTAATGAAGAATCGGGACGATTCTCTTTTATTGGTATCGATCCACTATTGATCGTTAGCCAGCGCAGCGGCGAGCTAACGATCCGCGAGAGAAACGGCAACGCATCTAAACACAGCACTTCTGATCCACTCGCCGATCTGCAAAAAATTCTCGCTGAATTTCGCCTCGTTCCGCGCGATGAGATACCGCATTTCCAAGGCGGGGTAATCGGCTTTGTCGGTTATGACGTGATCCGCTTTTTCGAACCCAAGGCGGCGATTCATGCGCGCGACGATCTGAAGCTGCCCGAAATGATGTTCATGATCGCATCCGCGCTAATTGTTTTTGATCATCGTTTTCGCACCATGCGTGTGATCGCATTTGCCGACATTCGAAAAGGAAAGGCTGACAGCGGATACCGCGCTGCGTGCAAACAAATCGAAATCATTCTCGAAAAGCTGGCGGCACCATTCCGATTGCAACCGATAACGGCAGATCCCGGGAGCGGGGGTTTTCGACCGTCGATTCAGACCAACACTAGCGATTTCGAGCAAATGGTCTTGCGCGCGAAGGAATACATCATCGCAGGTGATATTTTTCAGGTCGTGCTGTCGCAACGATTCGAGACGGAATTTTCCGGGGGCCCGCTCGATTTGTATCGTTGTCTCCGTTTCGGTAACCCGTCGCCGTACATGTTTTTTCTGAATTTTGGCGGGGAGTTTCACGTACTGGGTAGTTCACCTGAAGTACACGTAAGGGTGCGCGGTCGCGTCGCCGAACTGCGGCCGATTGCCGGAACCCGTCCGCGCGGCGACGACACAATTTCTGATGAAAGAAATGCGCGCGAGCTGCTCGCTGACCCGAAAGAACGGGCCGAGCACGTCATGTTAATCGATCTCGCTCGCAACGATCTCGGCCGGATCGCCGAAATCGGAAGTGTGCGTGTGACCGAGCAAATGACGATCGAGCGCTACAGTCACGTCATGCACATCGTCTCGCATGTTGAGGCCCGCCTGCGTGATGGTTTGGGTGCGTTCGATGCCTTTCGTGCCACTTTTCCCGCGGGTACGGTTTCAGGTGCCCCGAAAATTCGTGCCATGCAAATCATTGCCGAACTGGAAAAAGCGCGACGTGGATTTTATGCTGGAGCGGTCGGCTGGTTCGGTTTTGATGGGAATTGCGATAGCTGCATCGCGTTGCGTTCTGTGGTTTTGAAAAATGGAAAAGCGTACGTGCAGGCCGGCGCCGGGATTGTGGCCGATTCCGATCCCGTTAGAGAACGTGAAGAAACGGAGCGCAAGGCGATGGCGGTACTGACAGCAATCGGGCGGGCGAAGGAACTGACGAGTTGAAAGTGTTGCTGATTGATAACTACGATTCATTCACTTATAATCTAGCGCAAATTTTCGGTGAACTCGGCGCTGACGTTGTGGTGAAACGCAACGACGCCATCGCGCTGGAGGACATTCAAAGTTTGCGTCCTGCACGGATTTGCATTTCCCCCGGACCTGGCCGGCCGGGCGACGCGGGAATCAGTTCCGATGTCATTCGCACCTTTGGTCCCCAAACTCCGCTGCTCGGCGTATGCCTCGGTCACCAATGCATTGGTGAAGTCTTCGGCGGCGAGATCGTGCGTGCATCGAAGCCGATGCATGGAAAAACCTGCGCGATTTCGCACAAAGGCACCGGTATTTTTGAAAATCTGCCGAAACCCTTTGAAGCGACGCGTTACCATTCATTAGTAGTCAACCGCGAAACATTTCCTCAGGCGCTGACGATCACTGCCGAGTCTGATGATGGGGAAATTATGGGATTACAGCATCGCGAATTTCCCATTCACGGTGTGCAATTTCATCCGGAATCAATTCTAACGGGAGAAGGCAGGAAATTGCTGGCAAACTTTTTGCGATTATAGGCGCCTCGCTTTGCCGAGGCGCGCGTTCGCACGGCGACCGAGCGCCGTGGCTACAGGGCAGTCACGAAATTACGTCGTGAATCGCCCGCACTTCTTTGGCCATTTGCTCAAACTCGTCGAGCGTGAGCGCTTGCGCGCCGTCGGAAAGGGCTTCCTCTGGTTTGCAGTGTACTTCGATCATCAGGCCATCGGCCCCGACAGCAACGCCGGCGCGGGCGAGCGGTGTGACCATGTAATTTTTTCCGGTGCCGTGGGAGGCATCGATGATGATCGGCAAATGGGAGATGCGCCGTACGGCTGGAACGGCGGCGAGATCGAGGGTGTTGCGGGTGTGTTGTGCAAACGTGCGCACACCCCGCTCGCATAATACGACCTGATAATTTCCCTCGGCCATAACGTATTCGGCCGCCAGGAGCCATTCTTCCAGTGTGGCAGCCATCCCGCGTTTGAGCAGGACCGGCAATTTTGAGCGACCGACCCGGCGCAAAAGCGTATAGTTTTGCATGTTGCGCGCGCCGACCTGAATCATGTCGGCATATTTTTCAACCAAATCGACGCCCGGTTCGTCAAGGGCTTCGCTAACGATTTTCAGACCAAATCTCTCCCGAATCTCGACCAGAATTTTCAGTGCGTCTTCACCGAGGCCAGCAAAAGCATAAGGCGAAGTCCGCGGCTTGAAGGCGCCGCCGCGGAAAAATTTCGCGCCGACGCCTTTCACGACTTCGGCAACGGCGAAGGCCTGTTTGCGGTTTTCGATTGCACAGGGGCCGGCGATCATGGCGAGCGAGCTGTTTCCGATCTTGGCGCCCCCGACATCCACAATCGTACGCTCCTGTTTCAGATCGAGTGTGATCAGTTTGTACGGTTTCGTTACCCGAATGGCTTCGGCCACACCGGGCAAATTCTCGAAATGCTGCAAACTGATGACACCCTTGTTTCCGGTGATGCCGATGGCGGTGCGGCTGGCCCCAGGCATGACATGAGCCCGCAAGCCGAGCGATTCGATCACGCGGACGACTCCGGCGACCTCACCCTCGGTGGCGTTGGCATTCATGACGACGAGCATAGGCGAATCTCCCTTTTCCTATGCAACGGCGCTCGGTGCAAGCCAGTCCCGCGCTATTTCAACATCCCGGTCGGTCAATTCGTGGCCGCTCTCCTGCATTCGCACATCAACCTTGGCTCTTCGTTCACGCAGTAATTTGGCCAGGGCATTGACCTGACTCGGCGTGGCGATCGGATCAAAACGACCGCCGGAGATTAGAACCTCACAATTGTCCAACGCATGTTCTTCCGGACGCGAGAGCGGCACCATCGGGCGAAACAAAATCGCGCCAGAAGCTTTTAGCGCTCCGAGCAGCATCATGGCCGAAGCAATATTGGCGCCGTTGGAATAGCCGACCGCAATCAACGCGTCCAGGTCGAAATCATATTTCCGGGCTGCGGTTGAAACGAACTCCGCCAGCTCGTTGGCCCGCTCGACAACATCTTCCTCATCGAAGACACCTTCGGCCAGCCGCCGGAAAAATCGGGGTGCACCATTTTCCAAGACTCTCCCACGCGGGCTGAGTAACGAAGCATCCGGAGCGATCGCGAATCCGAGCGGAAGCAAATCAGCTTCGTTTCCGCCGGTGCCATGCAACAAGAGCAGCGTCCGCTCGCCTTTCCCTGGAATAAATCGATAAATGAAATCGCTCATGATGCAGTGGTGTGCTGTAATTGAATCGCGGGAAGCACACGCTCGATTTCACTGCGCGCGGATTCATACATCGGCGGCAGCTTCAGCGACTCGCCCAATTCGTCAGCCGATTCATCAATTAGGAAACCGGGCCCGTCGGTCGCGATCTCAAACAGAATTCCGTTCGGCTCCCGAAAATAGATCGAATGAAAATACTGGCGATCGATCACCGGCGTGACATTGAGGCCGCGCGCAACGAGCTCCTCACGAACGCGTAACTGTTCCGCATCATTCGCCACCCGAAACGCAATGTGATGGACGGTGCCAACAGCGACAAGCCCAAAGCCGGCGTCGGATGTCACGAGATCGACTTCCGCCGCGGCATTTGATGCACTTCCGCGCAAACGACGGCGATTATTTTCCTCCTCCACAAACTCGAATCCGAGAATTTCGATGAGCACCTTTTCCGTTCGCTCGAGGTGTCTTACCTCGAGCGTCGGTGCCGCGAAGCCGCGAATACTGTGACCCAGCCGGCCTTCGCTCGGGATGGCAGGCGATTCCATCAGCTGAAGCATCAATCCATCGGGATCACGAAAACGAAGTCCCTTGTTCCCCGCCCGGTCACTGACTTCTTCGGCGACAACGTGATTCGTCTGCAATCGTTCTTTCCACAATGCGATTGAATCGCGTGGAATCGCGAAGCTTACGATTGTCACCTGCCCGATCCCGCGGCTGCCCCGTCGCGCGCCGGGCCATGGAAAAAAAGTAATGATTGTTCCAGGGCTACCGATGTTATCTCCGAAATAAAAATGGTAGCTGCCTGGGTCGTCGAAATTGACGGTGCGCTTTATCAAACGCAGACCCAGCGTTGCGACGTAG